>JBMNTM010000097.1:0-6217 GCA_050945735.1 Desulfosporosinus sp. | reverse complement strand
AGGTTACCCATCGTCATCCAGAATTACACAAAGATGTAATAATCAAGAGATATGCTGTTCGTGAATAAAATGAAATACTGTGAAAACAAGAGATATTTGAAGAAATAATTAGTTTATTAAGGGAGGTAACAGCTTTGATTGATAAAATAAATATACCTCGTGAAGATCCTAGTGACAGTTATAATGCAGATCAAATTGAAGTTCTAGAAGGACTCGAAGCTGTTCGTAAACGGCCCAGTATGTATATTGGTACGACGAGTAGCCGCGGCCTCCATCATCTTGTTTATGAAGTTGTAGATAACAGCATTGATGAAGCGTTAGCTGGTTTTTGTGATTTAATTAATGTTACTATTCATTCAGATAACAGTATTACTGTAATAGATAATGGACGGGGTATTCCGGTAGATATCCATCCAAAAACCGGTAAACCTGCTGTTGAGGTAGCGCTCACGGTATTACATGCCGGAGGAAAATTTGGTGGGAGTGAGAGTCCATACAAAGTGTCGGGTGGGCTTCATGGAGTAGGCGTAAGTGTCGTGAATGCTTTGTCAAAATGGTTAATTGTCGAGGTCTGCAAAGGCGGCCATATTTATTATCAAGAATATGCCCAAGGAAAGCCTACCACAGAACTATTAAAGATTGGCATAACTGAGAAAAATGGAACAAAAATATCTTTTTTGCCTGATCCGGAAATTTTTGAAGAGACAGTCTATGACTTTGACAATCTGGCACATCGTTTAAGAGAACTATCTTTTTTAAATAAAAGTGTGAAGATTATCTTAACGGATGAGCGAACAAACGTGAAAGAAACGTTTATTCATACAGGCGGTATTCGAGATTTCGTAATTTACCTTAATAAAAATAAAGACTGTTTGCATTCCGAGCCAATATTTATTGAAACGACCAAAGATCATGTGTGGGTTGAAGTATGTATTCAGTACACTGATAGTTATGTCGAAAATTTATTTTCCTATGCTAATAATATTAATACTCAAGAAGGGGGAACTCATGAAGCAGGTTTTAAATCGGCTTTAACGCGGGTGATAAATGATTATGCGCGTAAATGTAATATCCTAAAAGCTACTGATTCCAATCTGTTAGGAGATGACATCCGGGAAGGATTAACCGCCGTAATTTCTGTTAAAGTTCCCGATCCTCAGTTTGAAGGACAAACAAAGACAAAACTTGGAAATAGTGAAATAAGAGGCATCGTAGACTCAGCGACAGGAGAAGGATTAAATACTTTTCTTGAAGAGAATCCAGTGATTGCCAGAAAAATTATTGATAAGTCAGTTCAAGCAGCGCGGGCAAGAGATGCTGCCCGAAAAGCTCGGGAGTTGACTCGTCGTAAGAACGCTTTAGAGGGAACATCCCTACCCGGAAAACTATCGGACTGTTCTTGGAAAGAACCGGAAAAGTGTGAAATGTATCTGGTCGAGGGTGATAGTGCAGGCGGTTCTGCTAAACATGGAAGGGATCGACGTTTCCAGGCTGTCTTGCCTTTACGCGGGAAAATCCTCAATGTAGAGAAAGCCAGGCTCGATAAAATACTGGGAAACTTAGAAATCAGAGCTATGATTACAGCAATGGGAACCGGTATTTCTGACGATTTTGATATTAGTAAAGCACGATATCATAAACTGATTATCATGACGGATGCAGACGTAGACGGTGCTCATATCCGGACACTTTTGTTGACCTTCTTTTATCGCTATATGAGACCTTTGATTGAGAATCGTTATGTATATATTGCTCAACCGCCTCTTTTTAAGATTAAGAAGGGGAAAGATATTCAATATGCCTATTCGGATAGTGAGCTCGCTAAAAAACTCGAGAATATAGATCGGGAAAAAGTAGAAATTCAGCGCTACAAAGGCTTGGGAGAAATGAATCCGGAACAATTGTGGGAAACCACGATGGATCCTGCAAAGCGCACGATTTTACAAGTGACGATAGAAGATGCTATTCGGTCTGAAGAAATGTTTTCAATCTTGATGGGAGATAAGGTAGAACCACGCCGTGAATTTATTAACCGTTATGCTAAGGATGTACGTAATTTAGATACTTAAAGGAGTGCTCATTCATGTCGGATGAAATGTTGGGTGGAAAAGTCCTTCCTGTTGAAATTGCAGATGAAATGCGAAGATCATTTATTGATTATTCCATGAGTGTAATTGTTAGCCGTGCTTTACCCGATGTGCGAGATGGACTTAAACCGGTACACCGCCGTATTTTATATACCCTTCATGAGTTAGGTTTAACGCCCAACAAACCGTACAGTAAGTCAGCACGTCTTGTCGGTGATTGTATGGGTAAATACCATCCGCATGGAGATAGTTCAATTTACGATGCTGTTGTACGTATGGATCAAGATTTTGCTAGCCGTTATCCACTCATTGACGGACATGGAAATTTTGGTTCTATTGATGGAGACTCAGCTGCAGCCATGCGTTATACTGAGCTACGAATGGCTAAAATAGCTACCTATATGTTGGCAGATATTGATAAAGATACCGTCGATTTTAAGCCAAACTATGACGAAAAACAAGAAGAGCCCACGGTATTGCCAGCAAAATTTCCCAATCTACTTGTCAATGGTTCATCTGGAATTGCTGTAGGAATGGCAACAAATATTCCTCCTCATAATTTATCAGAAGTGATCGAAGCGACAATTGCTTTAATGGAGAATCCCGGGTTATCTGTAGATGAGTTGATGAATTTTATTCAGGGTCCCGATTTCCCGACAGGTGGGACCATCATGGGTAATGAAGGAATCAGGTCTGCATATAGAACCGGAAGAGGGTCTATTAAGATTCGGGCAAAAGTAAAGATTGAACAAATGGACAAATCAGGTAAAAACCGGATTGTTGTTACTGAAGTTCCTTTTTTAGTCAATAAGGCACGAATGATAGAGAAAATTGCCGAACTTGTACGGGATAAGAAAATAGATGGAATTACTGAATTAAGAGATGAATCGGATCGTTTAGGGATGAGTATTGTAATAGAGCTAAGGCGTGACGTAAATCCAAAAATTATTTTGAACAAACTCTATAAACATACTCAGATGGAAGATACATTTGCTGTAAATATGCTGGCATTGGTGAACGGTCAGCCTAAAACACTAACGCTTAAAGATATGATTCTTTATTTTATTGAGCATCAAAAGGACGTTATTGTAAGGAGAACCAGATTTGAACTCAATAAAGCGGAAGCAGAAGCGCATATTATTGAGGGATTGCGAATTGCTCTTGATCATATTGACGAGGTAATAGAAATTATTCGTTCGTCTGCGGATGAATCGCATGCTCGAGAAAATTTAATAACTCAATTTGGTTTAAGTGAGAAACAAGCCCAAGCCATAGTCGATATGCGTTTAAAGCGCCTGACTGGATTGGAACGTGAGAAACTCGAAAACCAATATCAAGAGTTAATGAATAATATTGCCTATTTAAAGGCGGTTCTTGCGTCTGAAAGTATGGTTATTGGCATTATTAAGGCTGAACTTATGGAAATCAATCGAAAATTTGGAGACGCGCGTCGGACACTTATTACGGTTGATACGAGTAAAATAAATGTTGAAGATCTTATTGCAGTTGAAGATGTGGTTATCACTGTTACCCACTATGGCTATATAAAACGGTTACCGCTAAATACTTATAAAAGTCAGAATAGAGGTGGTAAAGGTGTTCAAGGGATGGCTACCAAAGAACGGGATTTTGTAGAACATCTTTTTATCACTACGACGCATCATTACATTCTTTTCTTTACTTCAAAAGGTAAAGTGTATCGTTTAAAAGCTTACGAAATTCCTGAAGCGAGCCGAATAGGCAAGGGAACTGCTATAATTAATCTTTTGAATATAAGTGAGCATGAGATAATAACCGCAGTTATCGCAATAAAAGACTATAGTTCGAATTACTTCTTAATGACAGCTACGAAAAAAGGGATCATGAAGAAGACTGCACTGCAAGAATATGACTCAACACGACGTGACGGATTAATTGCCTTAACTTTAGATGAGGGAGATGAACTGATTGGCGTTAAACTAACCCAAGGGTTAGATGATATTTTCTTAGCCACAAAAAATGGATTAGCGATACGTTTCTCAGAAACAGAAGTGCGGAATATGGGACGTACGACACGTGGGGTGAAAGGTATAAGACTGGAGGCAAGTGACGAGGTTGTTGGTATGGATGTGATCAGTGATAAGGGTGAACTGTTGACTATGACTGAAAATGGTTTCGCCAAACGAACTGATTTGAAGGAATTCCGTGTGCAGAGACGTGGCGGCAAAGGAATTATTGTCATGAAGTTAAATGAGAAAACAGGTGCCTTGATTGGTATAAAGGTTGTTCAGGTGGAAGATGAACTGATGGTTATTACAAATGACGGAATCATGCTTCGCATCCCGGTAGCCAGTATTTCCAATCAAGGACGTTCGGCACATGGAGTATTGGCTATGCGCACCGGTGATAGTAGCGTTGTTGCGATTGCTAAAGTCTTGATGAAAGAGGAAGAGGAAATTAGCGAGTCCGAAAAAGACGAATAATTGACAAATTCCGCACTAGGTGTTAGCATTTTTGGAATCAGAAGTCAGAAATCTGAAGCCAGGGCTAGATAACGGGTACCGTCAGCAAGGTAAGTCGCCTTATGTCCCTGGTTTAATTAATTACTTCAGATGTTTTTATTCACACTTCCGTATACAGCTAAAATTAGAGGAGGAACTTTTCATGACTGAGATTGGATCCTTAAAAGTTAAAACTGGGTTTGCAGAAATGCTAAAAGGGGGCGTCATAATGGATGTGACGACTCCCGAACAGGCTATAATAGCAGAAGAGGCCGGAGCATGTGCGGTAATGGCTCTAGAGCGTGTTCCTTCGGATATTCGAGCTGATGGTGGGGTCGCAAGGATGGCGGATCCTACAATTATCCAAAGTATTATGGATGTGGTATCTATTCCTGTGATGGCGAAAGCACGGATCGGACATTTTGTTGAAGCTCAAATCTTAGAAGCTTTAGGAGTGGACTTTATTGATGAGTCTGAAGTATTAACCCCTGCAGATGATGCTTATCATATTAATAAACATGACTTTAAAGTCCCCTTTGTTTGTGGTTGCCGTAATCTCGGTGAAGCCTTACGCCGAATCGGGGAAGGAGCTGCGATGATTCGCACTAAAGGAGAGCCCGGAACGGGTAATGTTGTTGAGGCTGTACGGCATATGCGAACTGTAATGAGCGAAATCCGTGCTTTGACATTAATGCCTAAGGAAGAGTTAATGGCAGCAGCTAAAAATATGAGGGCTCCTTATGAATTAGTTCTATATGTTGCAGAACAGGGAAAATTACCCGTTGTTAATTTTGCTGCGGGGGGGATTGCTACGCCGGCTGATGCAGCGTTAATGATGCAGCTCGGAGTGGACGGAATATTCGTTGGGTCCGGAATCTTTAAATCTGGTAATCCTAAGGCGCGGGCCAAAGCAATAGTATTGGCAACAACCCACTATAAGGACGCCAAGATTCTTGTTGAAATTTCTAAAGATTTGGGACAACCAATGTCGGGTATTGAAATATCTACGTTAGCTGACTCACAGCGCATGCAAGAACGGGGCTGGTAATAATGAAAAAACGTGTTGGCGTTTTGGCGCTGCAAGGTGCTTTTCGCGAACACCGACTGATTCTGGAGCATTTAGGGTGCAGTGTTATTGAAGTGCGTAATAAAAGTGATCTGCAGGGAATTAATGGTTTCATAATTCCTGGTGGGGAAAGCACGGCCATCGGTAAACTCCTGCAAATTGATGGGCTGGGTGAAAAAATCAAGGAGTTGGGCACTAAGGATTTACCTATTTTTGGAACAAGTGCAGGTATGATTCTACTCAGTAAAACGATAATAAATAGTGATCAGTATAGATTAAACCTAATGGATACTGTTGTAGAATGTAATGCCTTTGGAAGACAGGTGGCAAGTTTTGAAACGGATCTTTATGTACCTGCGATGGGTTCTAATCTTTTACATGCGGTCTTTATCCGAGCACCTTACTTTCGGGAAGTTGCACCGAATGTAGGTATTCTGGCTGAGTACAACGGTAGGATTGTCTTTGCACGCCAAGGGAATTTATTGGCCTGTTCATTCCATCCGGAACTTTCTCAAGACTTAAGGGTCCATCAATACTTTTTGGACATGATTGATTAACATCAAGTGAAATAAAATCATTTTAAA
>JBMNTM010000096.1:0-6402 GCA_050945735.1 Desulfosporosinus sp. | reverse complement strand
ACCATTGATACAGCAAATGAACAGTCCCTCAATACTGACCGCTTTTTGGCACTGGTTAAAAAATACACAGAAATTACAGAATTGGATGCAGAGATTATCCGAGAGTTCATTGACAAAATTATAGTATTCAAGGCTGAAAAGATAGATGGCCGCAGAACCCAGCGGATTCAAATTTTCTACAACTGCATTGGTGCTATCGATTTGCCAAACTAAACGAAAAAACGGCATAGCCGAATATCAACGACTATGCCGAAATTTTCAGAAATTAATAATCCCTAAGACTAACCCTCTAAATGGCGAATTCTTTTGTTCTACTTTTGAAAATACAGTAAAATTTCATTTTCCCGATGGTGCCGCATGAGGTCACGATGGTCTATACCCAAATGTTTTAGACTTCTTCGGATTCCACCAGAGATTCCCAAGCAGCGGCCACTTTTTCCCACTCTTCATCGTCCTCGATGTCAAATAGCATTTCTCCACCCTCAGCATCTTTACCAAGTTTAAGAATAATAGCCTCATCCTCATCTTCAGATTCTTCTCCGGAAGTAGGCAATAATACATAGTATGCCGAGCCTTCAAGTTCCAAAGTATCAAGATGAAGAAATTCGTGTTCCATTCCCTCATCATCTGTGAGTACGACTATGTCAAACTCATCAACGTCATGATCATGATTTTTATCATGGTCACGTGGATGTTCATTCATGCAATTCACCTCTTATTAAAGAATATGGCTATTTTACTATTATAAGTAATAATTGTCAAATCACACCGGCACATTCTTATTTTTCCGGCAATCTAAATACCCCTGCAATATAAAAACAGCCGCCATCTTATCAATAACAAGTTTTCGTTTAGCCCGCGACACATCTGCTTCCAGAAGAGTTCGCTCTGCCGCCACTGTGCTTAATCGTTCATCCCACATTATTACCGGCAGCTCAAACTCCGCACGTAAAGCATCAGCAAACTCTTCTGTCAATGCGCAACGCGGCCCCGGTGTCCCATTCATATTCTTGGGATACCCTATAATAATCTCTATAACCTCATACTGACGAATGAGTTCGCGTAACTCATCGAACTCCTTCTTAGAACGTTTAATCGTCTTAACCCCTTGGGCCGTCCAAAAAAAAGCATCACTAATCGCTACACCAATAGACTTTGAGCCAAGATCCAATCCCATTATCCGCATGACATCTCTCCCGTGCTTCCCAACACTTTATTTTTCATGTAAATAGCTCTTAACAAGTTCTTCGATAAGCTCAAAGCGTTCAAGTTTACGAATCATCGCTCGCGCCTGATTGTGGCTGGTAATATAAACTGGGTCACCGGACATGAGATATCCCACTAATTGGTTAATCGGATCATACCCTTTTTCCTGCAAAGCTGCATACACCTTCTGCAATACATCGCGAGCAGAAACGTCTTCTTCTCCCACAGCCTTAAACATCATGGTTTCTTCCAATCGTTCCATTTTCCGCTTCCCCCTTTCAACCTACAAATGCGCTGGTCATGGACGACCGAGTATCCCGAAGAGCCATGGACGCGTCTATGTTAATTCTTGGTATTCTTTGCCTTTTCCTCTTTTTTTAAGAATCCGCGAAGAATTATTGGTACTCTATCAAGAGCTTCACCTAATTTACTGGGGTCTTTACCCCCCGCTTGTGCCATATCCGGTCGGCCGCCACCGCTGCCACCCGTTATTTTAGCCACTTCTTTTATAATTTGTCCGGCATGAAGCCCACTTAAACCTTTTGGACTGACAACAGTTACAAAATTAACCTTTCCTTCGTTTACCGCACCCAAAACAACGACGCCTGTTTTAAGTTTGGCACGCAGCAAATCCGCCATTTGACGAAGGCCCTCCATATCGGACACCTGTACTTGACCGGCTAAAACCTGAACTCCTTCAATTTCTTCGACACGCTTTAGTAACCCCTCGGCTTCATTTTTACTAAGTTTTGCCTGGAGTTGTGCAATTTCTCGTTCAAGCTCTTTAACATTGGCTACTAATCCGATGACACGCTTACCCACATCAGAAGATTGCGCCTTCAAAATCCGGGCAATCTCCATCACTTGTTCATCCAAGGTATTAAAATAGGCTAAAGCTTCTAATCCAGCAACTGCTTCTATCCTGCGTAAGCCTGCCCCAATCCCGCCTTCACTGAGAATCTTAACCAGCCCGATTTCCCCCGTGTTCCTAACATGGGTACCACCGCACAATTCTTGACTGAATGAACCCATCTGAACTACTCTTACAGTTACTCCATATTTCTCACCAAATAGTGCTGTAGCTCCAATGCGTTTGGCCTCTTCCAACGACATCTCAGAAGCTTTTACGGGAAGATTCTCTAACACTGCTTCATTAATAATACGCTCTACCTTCCGCAATTCATCGGGTGTCAGCGGAGAAAAATGGCTAAAGTCAAAGCGTAAACGTTCCTGTGTCACTAAGGAACCGGATTGGTGGACATGCTCTCCTAATACAGTACGCAGGGCAGCCTGAAGAAGGTGAGTCGCACTGTGATGTCGCGAAATAGCCCACCGCTCATAACCGTTGATTTCCGCTTCCACCATTTCTCCGACATGTAATGCACCGCTTGTAACCTGAACCCGATGATATCGTGTACCAGTTACACCCTTTTTCACTTCGAGCACTTTGGCCTCAGCCTGAGACGATTTGAGTACGCCGACATCTGAGACCTGACCACCGCTTTCCGCATAAAACGGAGTATTGGAAAGGAGGACTATCGCCTCTTCCCCCTCCCCGGCATCTTGAACCTCTACTCCATTCACAAATAAGCCATCAATGCGAACCGTGGCCATCGTTTGTTCATATCCGATAAATGGCGTTTCACCGAAAAGTTTTGCCTTTTCCATCAGTGATGGGCTTTCAGCTACATTATGCACTTGCTGGGATTGTTCTTTTGCCTGGAGACGATGCTCCTCAACCGCTGTTTGGAAGGTTACCAGATCCACAGATAACCCTTGTTCTTCAAGCATTTCCTCTGTCAACTCGACTGGGAAGCCATACGTTTCATAGAGATAAAAGGCATCCTGTCCGGCTAAAACCGTCTCCCCTTGCTTTTTAAGAACCTTAACCTTTTTCTGAAGCAACTGAGTGCCTTGCTCCAGGGTGGCTTGGAAGTTCTTCTCTTCCAGGTTCAGGTGGTTGAGAATAAAATTCTCATTTTCCCTAAGTTCCGGGTAAGCATGAGCGTAGTCTCTTTGCACAATTTGAAAAACGGATTCCAAAAATGGTTTATCAATGCCCAGAAGTTTGGCATAACGGACAGCGCGGCGTAAAATGCGGCGGAGAACATACCCTCGTCCTTCGTTACTGGGCCGAATTCCATCAGCGAGCATAAATGATACCGCCCGCACATGGTCAGCTACCACTTTTAGTGCTCGATCATTTTTAAGATTTTCTTTATACCGAACTCCTGCCAGCGAGGCTACATAGTCAATAATGGGACGGAATAAATCCGTGTCGAAATTAGTTTCCACCCCTTGCATAACTGAGGCAATCCGTTCTAAACCCATACCCGTATCAATGTTTTGTTTCGGCAATGAGGTTAGAGCCCCGGCTTCATCGCGGTTAAACTGCATAAATACTAAATTCCAAATCTCCAAAAAGCGATCACATTCACAATTACCTACACCACAGTCAGGCTTGCCACATCCTCTGCTTTCTCCAAAATCGTAATAAATCTCTGAACAGGGACCGCACGGACCGGTAGGACCGGCAGCCCAAAAGTTTTCTGCGTCTTCAATAATCCGCTCCGCCTTAATACCGGCTTTATCTATCCAAATCTTTTTTGCATCTTTATCTTCAGGATGAATGGTCACCCATAGTTTTTCCACAGGGATTTTTAATACTTCTGTAATAAACTCCCTCGCCCAAAAAATAGCATCTTTTTTAAAGTAATCCCCAAAGGAAAAATTACCTAACATCTCAAAAAAAGTATGGTGGCGAGCCGTTTTCCCAACCTCTTCAAGATCAGGGGTACGCACGCATTTTTGAGCAGTTGTTGCTCTAGAAAAGGGAGGTTCAACCAGTCTTTGAAAATATGGTTTAAAGGGTACCATACCCGCGACCGTTAATAAAAGAGTTGGATCATTTTCTGGAATGAGCGACGCGCTGGGCACAATCCGATGCCCTCTTTCCTTAAAAAATTTTAAAAACATATTCCTTAATTCATTCCCTGTAAGCATGCACGAACACTCCTTAAAATAAAAAAATAATCTCACCCTATATCAATCAGGGACGAGATTTTCCCCTAGTTTCACCCTGCTTATCTTACGGCCAAAGATATTTTCTATCTAATGTCATATTCCTATGTATTATTAAAGTATATACAGGGGATGTCTAATTTGTCAACCACCTTACACCTTTGATGAAACCAGCCGAAAATATATATGATTAATCACGACTCTGAGCATGGCAGCTACTGGGACAGCTAATAACATACCCCACACGCCGGCAAGTTCACCACCCGCTAAAATTGCAAATATTACCCAGAGAGGATGAAGCCCTACACTGTCACCCATCAGTTTTGGTGAAATGACATTTCCTTCAAGCTGTTGCACAATAAGAATAATCATGGCAGCCTTCAATGCCATAACCGGAGACTTTGTTAAAGCCAGCAAAATGGCGGGCACTGCTCCAATAACCGGCCCAAAGTAAGGAATGAGATCAGAAATCCCACAAATCAAGCCAATCAATAGAGCATAATCCATCCCGACTAATTTTACGCCAATGCCGACCAATACCCCTACGATCACCGCGACCAGTAAATCCCCGCGCACAAATTGCCGGATCACATGGTTAATGTCTTGCCACAAACGTCTCCACTCCATCCGCCCGCGTTGAGGGATAATACGTAAAAAATGCGCTCCTAAATTCTTCCAATCTGCCAAGAAATAGATAGCTATAACAGGAGATAATATATACAAAGTGACCGTGGACAAGACATGCGGCAAGTTTTCTAAAAAGAGATTAAGGCGATCGGCAATGATCACTTCTCCCTGCCCTAAATGTTGATCCACTACGAGAGCAACACGATTAGGCAACCCTGTCGCTTTAAATTGCTCGCGAAATCCATCGAACTTTTCGTTGATCAATCTAAGCGCTTCGGGTAATGAAACTGCCAATTTATTGAGTTCATTATAGAGAGTGGGAAGTATAAAGAAAATAATTGCAATTATAATTGCTATGATTAAGCCGAAAACAATCAGGATAGACTTCTTGCGACTAATCCGCTTCCGTTCCAATGCTTCGACAAGGGGGTTTAAAAGATAGGCAAGTATAAAAGCCAGAAAAAAAGGGCCTAAAATTGTCCTTACCTGAAAAATGAGAATCATTGCCAAAAGCAGACAAATTCCTGTAAAAATCAAACGCCAATGTTTTTGCTTCATTTTCTACCCTCTTCCAGTTAAAAAAGCGCGCAATGCACGCTTATCGTAAAACTATTCATCTCTGATATCAATTAGATTGATTACTCCAAAACGGCTTCGGCCGGATCATCCCAGGCCACCAATGAACCATCTTCCGCCAGATCATAAATAACTACTTTATCAGTTTGCTTAGCAAATTCAACGTAACAATCCCAACAATAGAACCGCTCTACTCCCACTTTACCGATGGAGCGTCCATTGCAAACAGGACAATTCATGATAGTATACCCCCTTCACTCACTTGATCCAAGGAGGGTACTTGATTATCAACGATTAAAATGTCCTTGCCATCGACTATAACATGGGGCCTTAAAATAGTTCTCCTGCCATGAAGTAAGTCTGCAAAGAGCCCATCCGACACTTCAAATCCTACCATCTTTTCGACGTGATCATCAAGAAAAACATCTTCAATCGTACCTCTTGCGTCTCCACCTTGGGTATAGACTTCATTCCCCACTTTGTCAGACCAGCGTGTCCCTTTGAGTTCTTCTACGATTTTGTCACAAACGGTTACAGCATCCTTTCCTACTGTTACAATGGCCTTTCGGGGAATTCCCTTTTCCGAACTGAAAAACCGCCCGCCTTCAAGGAGAATACCAACAACCTCTTCTTGGTCATTATCCAAGACCAGATCTTGTACCCACCCAATCAAGCGTCCACTTTTCAGATCTAAAACAGGTAATCCAACAATTTCTCGAATCCGCCGCATACGTTTGCTCCTCAAAAAAGTTCTGTCAATATAATTGCCTGTAGTTGTATAATTTATGCATACCCTGACCCAAAGTACACGAAACAGAACACACGAAGTCAGCCAACGCCGCCCACGGATAGACCATTATCCTATTCTAACCACGAACCACGAACCGACTTAGGGCTTGCTGAATAGCTAAAAATCGCGAAATTACAAGGGTTATAGGGTCTATATGTCGAATTCTAATGCAAGGAAATATT
>JBMNTM010000095.1:0-6403 GCA_050945735.1 Desulfosporosinus sp. | reverse complement strand
AACCTAGCCCTTCGCTATTTGCGGAGTGAGGTCAACACTGTTTTCTCTGATGTTTTGCTCCGGGAATTTAATATTAACGACCGTCTTGACCGCATTGCCTGGGAGATTTATGAAGCTAAAGCTGATGTTATTGGCTTTTCGTGTTATATTTGGAATTTAAAAGAAATTGTGGCGCTGATCAGGCAACTTCATCCTGTCTGTCCAAATGCAAAATTTGTTGTTGGCGGGCCGGAAGTATCCTTCGAGCCCGAGCAGTTTCTGCTTAAGCATCCGGAGGTGGATACCGTTGTTATTGGTGAAGGGGAAAAAACGTTTTTAGAGCTACTTACTCAGTGGGAGAGCGGGAATGATCTTTCTCAGATCTTAGGTATTGCTTGGAACAAGCACGGAAAAATTATCGTCAATCCTCGCCGCATTGCAGCCACTGATTTGAACGATCTTCCGGATCCTTATTCTAAGAATGAAGACTTCACAGGACGACTTGTCTATGTTGAGACGACCAGGGGTTGCCCGTTTAACTGTCAATATTGCTTGTCCTCGACTTCCCGGGGGGTTCGTTTTTTAGAGCCTGCGCGGTTTCGCTCCATGCTTCGCCAGATATTTAAAAACGGTGCCCGTACCATCAAGTTTGTGGATCGCACCTTCAATGCCAATAAGCGTCATGCTTTTCGGATCTTGGATATTGTAAAGGAAGAAAGTTTAACCCTTCCGGAAAATCAGCGGATTCGGGTTCATTGTGAAATGGCAGGAGATTTATTAGATGACGAATGGATGGATTATTTTCGCGCTTATCCCAGTGGTTTAATACAATTGGAAATAGGTGTACAGTCTACGCACAAACCGACACTGAAGATTGTTTCACGCCCCCAAAAATTTGAGAAGTGGAAAAAATACATACCAGAAATGAATGTTCTGGGGATACCGCTTCATCTGGACCTGATTGTCGGGTTACCTGAAGAAAATTGGACAAATTTTCGGACTTCGTTTAATGATGTCTACCATACGCAGCCAAGCATGCTCCAACTCGGATTTTTAAAAGTCCTTAAAGGATCGGGGCTTCGTCAGTTAAGCAAGCATTATAGACTCGTATATATGCCAGATCCTCCCTATACTATTTTGGAAACCGCAGTCCTGTCCCATAGCGAAATAATCCAATTACATCGTATAGAAGACTTGCTTAATAAATACTATAATTCAGGGAAATTTGCGCATGCCTTGAGTGAAGTGCTGAACTTGTTCCCTACTCCATTTGATTTTTACCATGGATTTGCAGTGTTTTGGGAACAGTGCGGTTGGTTTCATCGCCAATGGCAGGGTAAAGCCCTTTTTGATAAGTTGTGGGAATTTATTGTTGAGCATCAAGCATCGTGTACTACGTATCAGAAGGTTATGACGATGGAGAAAATCCGTGATGCTCTGCGTTTTGATTATTACCTTTGGGAGCGGCCCAATATTATACCCGATTACTTACAATTTAGAGCTTGCCTAGACACAAAAGAAAATGCCAAACAGTTAAAAAACAGACAAGAGGAAATTCGAAGAGATAAATCTTGGGAAAAATTAATTCCGGCGTTCAAACAAATGGATCGACGTCAGTGGTACCGCAATACAGCAGTAGCCTGTTTTTCATCCGATGTATTACAGCCCAGGAAATCGTCGGGGCCGTGTTGGTATCTTTTCCACTATCAACAGGGGAAGGTAAAGGCCTATCGGTTTCAGGATGAATGGAGTAAAGGGCAATGAAGTGTCGCTATTACTTATCCAAAACCCTTTGGGGGTGTATATTAACTTTTTTCATACTTGTTATTGGGTGCTCGAAAGCACCTCAGATTGGACAACCGGGCGGTCCGGCCCCTGCAGTAGTTGACATCTGGCATTCCTTACAAGGAGCAGCGGCAGATGCTTTACAGGGACAGATTCAAACAATCATGCAGGCACATCCTGAAGTGATCATTAATCTCAAATATGTACCGGAACAAAACTTTGTGTCTTATTCTTACCAAGCGGAAGCAGGAGGGGAAGGACCGGAGATATTTATCGCTTCAAGAGAGATAATCCGCCAACTTTATGAACACGGTACACTGGCCAAAGTAGTGTACACCGATCAGGAGGCGTTTCCTGCATCTTTGTCTCTCTTCCAATATGGGGGGGTAGCTTATGCTTCTCCTTGGTTGACCGATATACCGTTACTGTATTTTCGAACGGATATAGCCAGTATTCCTGCTGATTTGGATGATTTATTTTCCAATAAAGGGGGAGTCACCATTGCCGCGCCGGATACCATTTCACTATCAGCTTGGTGGAATGGGCAAGGCGGGCGGTTGTCGCATGCTGGAACCCCGATTTTGGATGATCCCATTAACCTTATGTTTCTTAAACAACTTTTAGGTTGGCAAGATGCCAAAAGCTTCCGGATTGATCCTTCTGTACTCAATACATTTGCCAGTGGGAAAACACCCTTTATGATCGCGGGGGCTAGTCAGGCCAAATTCTTAAACCAACAAGGAGTACCTTGGGGATGCATGCGATTGAATGAATTGATTGGTGGACAGGGACAACCGTTATTAGGTACGACACTGGGGATTGCCAATTCTGCCATTAAGACGCAAGAAGCCATGATATCGGCGATTCAGACCGTTGAAAAAGCACTGCAGACACCGGAAGTAGAAGAGGCAATGTTGCAGTCCGGAGGTCTTCTTCCAGCTAATATGGGGTTCTATCAACGCCCGGAAGCTCAGAAAGGTGTCTTCCCGCAGGCAAATATTGCCCTTGCTAAGGCGTGGGCAATAGACGGAAATGCCTTGGAGTGGAAGTTGATTTCCTTTCAAGACGAGGCATGGAGTAATGTCTTGGTAGGCAGCTTTACACCGGAGGATGCTCTGGTCAATGCGCAAGAGAAAGCAATAAAAATCTTGGCAGCCAAGTGACAACCCTAATTCAAATCAGGGAGGGGTGAAAAAGTGGCTAGTAAAGGAATCATGAAAAAGGGAGTAGAGCTAATTGTCATAACGGGCTTATCCGGTGCGGGGAGGACTCAGGCCATGCAAAGTCTGGAAGACCAAGGTTTTTTCTGTGTCGATAATTTACCACCAAACTTTCTGGTAAAATTCGCGGAACTATGTGCTCAGTCCAGGGGAAAAGTCTCTAAAGCTGCTATTGTTTGTGATTTGCGGGGCGGGGAATTTTTTTCTTCACTCAGTGAAGCTTTAGGCAATTTAGAGAAGGAAGGCTTTCAGCTCAAAGTCCTTTTTTTGGATGCATCGGATGAAACGTTGATCCGGCGTTATAAAGAATCCCGGCGTCGGCACCCTCTTTCTCCCCGTGGACGCGTATTAGATGGTATTCAAGCCGAACGCCAGCAGCTGGAGGAGTTAAGAGTTCGGGCTGACCATATTATTGATACTTCTAATTTAACTGCACAACAACTGCGCAGCGAGGTAGCTGAGCTGTTTTGTAAAACGCAGGGACTTGGCCAAATGGCCGTTTCCGTGATTTCTTTTGGTTTTAAATACGGAAGTCCGATGGACGCGGACCTTGTCATGGATGTGCGTTTTCTACCGAATCCGTTTTATGTTGAATCTTTGCGTCCGTTAACCGGAGAACATGCTTTGGTTCGGGAATATGTCTTCGATAATCCGATTGCGCATAAGTTCATGGAGAAGTACTTAGCTTTACTGGAATTCATCCTTCCGAGATATGTTCAAGAGGGAAAAACTCATTTAGTCATTGGAATTGGCTGTACAGGCGGACAACATCGTTCTGTGGCTATTGCTGAACGGGTGGGGCAATTTTTAAAGGAACGAGACTATATTGTAAGTGTGAAACATCGAGACGCTGCAAAAATCAAAAGGTTAGGAAAAAGATATGAACCTTAAAAAGCGCGAAGGATTTTTAAGATACCTGAAATGGCTCTACCCTAATCTGAAAGTGAAAAGATGGTTTATTTTGGCAGTTTTCGGAATCTTTCTTTTCGCTACCGGGCTTTCTGTCATGACTGATGGAGTGGCGCTTGGTTACATAGAGTTACAATTTCGGGAGGTTATTTACCGATTGACGGGCAGTACACAGCACATTGCCGTGCCAACTGGTGCAGTTATCAGCGTCTTGGGAATCGTTACAATTATCATAGGTTTTAAATGCATGCTGTACTCTATTATTTCGTCCGTACTCCCAAAGGACGAAGGAAAAATAGTTGATGTGATTTATAATCGCAATCATTTAGCCAGAGGGCCAAAGATTGTAGTGATTGGTGGAGGTACGGGGCTTTCAACTCTTCTACGTGGCCTAAAGCAATATACGTGTAATCTCACAGCCATTGTAACAGTATCAGATGATGGTGGAAGTTCAGGAAAATTACGCGATGAATTAGGTGTTCAACCACCGGGGGATGTTCGAAATTGTCTTGTGGCCTTAGCTGATACAGAGGACATAATGGACGCACTCTTCTCTTATCGTTTTGAAAGCGGAGCACTTGAGAATCATAGTTTGGGAAACCTGCTTCTTGCGGGGCTAACCAATACTTTCGGAAATTTTCAAAAAGGCATTGAACGGGTTAGTAAAGTGTTTGCTATCCGTGGTAAGGTATTTCCCTCCACATTGGAACAAGTTGTACTTATTGCGGACATGGAGGATGGGACGCGTGTTGATGGGGAAACGGCGATTCGGGTTACTGAAGGAAAGATTAAACGAGTATATCTTGAACCCAGCGTTTGTCACCCTTTACCTGAAGCCTTGCGCGCCCTTGAAGAGGCAGAGCTTATTGTTTTAGGTCCCGGAAGCCTTTATACCAGCGTATTGCCAAATCTGCTGGTGGAAGGTCTCAGAGAGAAAATCCGTGTTGTAAGAGCCCCTTGTGTGTATGTATGTAATGTTATGACAGAAAAAGGGGAGACGGATGGTTACCGGGTGTCTGATCATCTTAAAGCAATTCTGGATCACTGTGGACCAGGTTTTGTAGATGCGGTCCTCGCAAACAATGGTAAAATTACTGCGCCGGTTATGAAGCGGTATGTAGCGGAAGAAGCTGTCCCAGTTATTACTGATCCCAGAAATGTCGAGCAATTGGGCGTCAAGTATTTTGAGGCGAATTTAGTACAAATTGCCAATGTTGTGCGCCATGATCCGGACCGCTTAGCAAAGGAACTTATTCGTTTGCTTTTTCATTGGAAACGAGTGGGAGAGCGCATTGCCTTAGTTGATTCTTTTTTGCTTAACCGTAAGCTCCGTACGTAAGGATTTATAGCTAACAGTGCTAAAGACTCCCTCTTCTTTAGAGGGAGATAAGCACTGTACAACTCCTGGAAACTATTTCTAAGCATCAGATGGGGAAAAACTCCACCTAATGTCAGAGGTTCTGTTTATAGCTTCGCGTAAAGTAGCAGGAAGCCATGTGCATGTGTAAAGTACGCTAGAGATATTCGGACATCGGACTTCTGGAAAGGGGGTGCTGGATTGTCCTTTAGTACTGACACCAAAGAAGAACTTGCACGCTTAAGCAGTCAGAAATCATGTTGTGAGTTAGCGGAACTGGCGGCGTTGGTCCGTATGGATGGAACCCTCGAAATAAGTGCTCATCAACAGTACACACTGAATGTGACGACAGAGAATGCTCCGGTGGCACGTAAGATCTATCGCTTAGCTAAGGATATTCTCAAGCGTCCGGTGGGTATTGTGGTCAGGCGTAAGCTTAGGCTCCGTAAAAATAATTCCTATATGGTAAGAATCTATCTGCAGGGATTAGCAGACCTAAAAAAGCTTGGTCTGGTTGATGAAGAAGGACAAATTTGTCATGTAATTGCTTCTGATTTAATCAAAAAACGTTGTGATCAAAAAGCATATTTAAGAGGGGCCTTTTTGGCAGGGGGCTCGATTAATAATCCAGAAGGAACCTATCACCTGGAAATTGTAAGTAATGATGCGCAACATGCCTTAGCGTTATGTAATTTAATAAATCGTTTTAAATTAGGGGCTAAAATAAGTACGCGAAAGCATTGGCATGTAATATATATCAAAGAAAGTGAACGTATTGTTGAGTTCATTGGCTTTATTGGAGCACATCGCGCTCTGCTGGAATTTGAAAATGTTCGTGTGCTTAAAGATGTAAGGAATCAAGTAAATCGCCTAGTTAATTGCGAGACCGCCAATCTTGATAAAATTGTCGATGCTGCTATGCGTCAGTTGGAAAATATTCAATTAATTATGGCTACAATTGGGTTACAATCATTGCCACCTGCATTACGGGATGTTGCGGAGCTTCGGCTGGAATATCCTGATGCCAGCCTAAAAGAGCTGGGGGAAATGCTGCGGCCAAAAGTAGGTAAATCCGGAGTTAATCATCGGATGAGAAAAATCGATGAATTGGCTGAACGAATTAGAACTCAAAAGGTGGGAAGAATTTAATAAG
>JBMNTM010000094.1:0-6413 GCA_050945735.1 Desulfosporosinus sp. | reverse complement strand
GAGTTTAAACAATTTGCCCCTGCAGGTGAAAAGTTTGGGGTTATGAAGGTACACAAAGGAATTGAAGACGAAATTGCAGCTCTTACTGAAAAACCTATTGGTGCCACTGTAGAAAAAGGAAAAGATAAAAACTTATGGCTCGAGACTAAGCTCGACCCAACTATCAGTGCTCCGATTCAGAAAGGACAAAAGTTAGGGGAAGTCCTGCTGCATCATAACGATCAGGTGCAGGCAAGTGTAAATTTGATTGCCGATCATTCTATTGGCAAGGCGGGTCTGGTTGATCAGATCACACGTACCTTAAAAGGTGTCTTTAGTTATTAACTATAAATACTTCAGCCTAAGTCTTTATTTGAGCTATCCTTAATCTGAGCTAATTCCCGGGTTCTAAGGAGAGCAGCTCGTTCGATCCGGGAGATTTGTACCTGTGAAAGATTGAGCAGACTGGCAATTTGACTTTGTGTCTTATCTTCGAAAAAACGCATTATGAGGACGCGCCTTTCACGCTCAGGCAGTTTATTCAGGACTTCATTAAGGGCAATCTTATCCAACCAACCGGGGTCGAGGCTCTTTTCCTCGGAGAGCTGATCGAGAACGTAGATCGGATCGGAGTCGTCTTGATAGAGGGTATCATAAATTGAGGAGGGACTTTGGATTGCTTCCAGTGCAGCAACGATCTCATTCCTATCAACGCCGATGTTTGTCGCGATTTCTCCGATAGTTGCCTCACGGCCGAGCTTTGCCGAGAGTTCGTCCTGTGCACGATTTACTTTATATACCAACTCTTTATAGGAACGAGGAACCTTGACAGGGTGGTCATCCCGGAGAAAACGACGAATTTCACCGATGATCATTGGAACAGCATACGTAGAAAATTTTACTTCATAGCTAAAGTCGAATTTATCAATAGCCTTAATTAGTCCAATTGTTCCAATCTGAAAAAGGTCTTCCATTTCATAGCCACGTTGCGAAAAACGTTTGACCAAATTAAATATTAGTTTTAAGTTACAATTAATTAAGTACTCGCGAGCCTCAGTATCTCCATTTTTAGCAGCATGAAGGTAATGCATCATCTCTTTATCTGAAAGCAGTGGGAAGTTGGGAAGATTCATTTCGGTTAGTCGTTGAATCATAACATGTCCCCCCTAATGCGAGGAGATGGGTGTTTGCTTAAGATGCTTTATCATGGTTACTTTTGTTCCCACTTCAAGCGTAGATTCTACTTGAAGTTCGTCCATGAAAGATTGCATGAAGACAAAGCCCAGACCCATACGCTCAGGATCCGTACTATACGTAGGCTGCATGGCCTGCTCAATATTCGGGATACCACACCCTTCATCTCTTACAACAATCTTAAAGTTATTGTCGTCAATATCCAGATCAAGGTACACGATGCGATGAGGGTTATTCTTGTAGCCATGTATAATGGCATTTGATACGGCTTCTGACACAGCAACCTTAAGTTCTTCGATGTCATTTAGCGGAAGATCAAGTTGTGCTCCAACGGAAGCAATGAGCAAACGAGTAATGCCTACGTTTTCTGCAATACTGGAAAATGTAAGATTTAGTTGATTAGTTTTCATTTAGGCTCCCCTTCCTTCCTCGTAAGCATGCGCCTCATCCACGTAGAAATTGATAATTTTTGGTAGTCCTGATAATTCCATGATTTTATAAATATGCGGTGGTACGTTAGTGATTTTTAGTTTTCCCCCCAAGGGGAGCAGCTTCTTGTACCTGCCTATGATTACACCAAGTCCGGAACTGTCGACAAATCTAACGTCTTTAAGATTAAGAATAACCGTGCGAATTCCTCGTTTCTCAATCTCGAGGTCAATTGCTTGTCGTACCATTGAAGCTGTATGCATATCCAGTTCTCCATCCAAGCGCATGAGTAGGGTCAGGCGCTCTATCTTTTTTTCAAGTTTCAAGACCATTCCCCCTAATATTTACTCCAAGTAATGGATTCGATGTTACCCATAATTTTCCTGCTAATGGCTCATAAAATCATTAGGAAACTCTGTCGAATTAAGGGAACTAAAAAAGACCGGGACCAATTGGTATATTTTGGGTCGCATGGATGAATAATACGTTTAAACGCACTACGCCAGGGGCCATATTCGATACTCAAAGTTTAAACCACGAACTTTGTACATCGAAAAGGGAGTTGTGATAATGGATTCTAACTCAAGTGAAAAAAACGTTCCGGTGAGTAAAACCTATCAAAAAAACTTGGATTACATAAATCGGGAATTAGGGGTTCCGGATTGCTTTGATATTATTTTGCGGGAGATGTCCATTGGTGGTAAACGGGTAGCGATTTATTCTGTCAATGGCTTGGTAGATCCGCATGTGGTCAGTTACATATTAGAGGTGCTCGTTAGTTTAGAGCGTTCAGATTTGATTGTCAATTTACTGGATAAATTAGTAAAAGGAAACATTATTAATCTCCAGGTAACTGAAGTAAACACGATGGATAAGGTATTCTATTATGTTTTATCTGGTCCAATGGCAATTTTTGTGGAGGGACAAAATAAAGCAATCATTGTTGATGTCCGGACGTATCCGTCCCGTCAGCCTCAGGAGCCGGATATTGAGCGCGTCACCCGAGGAAGTCGCGATGGATTCACGGAGACACTGGTCATGAATACAGCCTTGATCCGCCGTCGCTTACGTGATCCAAAACTGCGTATGAAGCTGGTCCAAGTGGGAGGGCGTTCGAAAACCGATGTTTGCATTGCCTATATTGAAGATATTACGAATTTAGATCTGGTGAAAAAGCTCCACGAAGACATACAAGCTATTAAAATAGATGGGATACCGATGGCAGAAAAAAGTGTCGAAGAATTCATTCTTGGCAGTAAGTACTGGAATCCCTATCCACGTGTGCGTTATACTGAACGCCCGGATGTTGCGGCTATTCACCTGCTTGAAGGGTATGTCGTGATTATTGTAGATACTTCTCCCTCAGTCATGATCGCGCCTGCGACGTTTTGGAGTCATGTCCAGCATGCCGAGGAATACAGGCAGGAACCGATAGTAGGGGCGTTTCTTCGTTGGGTACGATTCGGTGGGATTTTCATTGCACTTTTTCTTTTGCCGCTTTGGCTGGGTGCGGCCTTAAATCCACAACTGCTGCCACCCTGGCTTGAGTTTATTGGGCCTCTTCAACCTTCTAAAATACCCTTACTTATCCAAATCTTATTGGCCGAGTTTGCTGTGGATCTATTACGTATGGCCACAATTCATACACCGGGCCCTTTGGGTACGGCTTTGGGTTTAATTGCTGCCTTCATGCTCGGGGATATCGCAGTCAAAGCGGGGCTGTTTGTTCCGGAGGTAGTAATGTACATTGCCGCAGCCGCAGTGGGAACGTTTGCAACTCCCAGTTATGAACTGGGTTTGGCTAACCGCCTGGCAAGGTTATTTCTTGTAATCATGACGGGACTCTTTAACTTTACTGGATTTTTGCTGGGTTCGGCCATGGTGTTCTTTCTTTTATGGCGAACAAATTCGTTTGGTGTGCCTTATCTCTGGCCGCTCCTCCCCTTGGATGCCAAGGCAATGTGGGCAATTCTGGTGCGCTCTCCGGTACCCATTAAAAACCAACGGCCCAGTATTATTAAACCACAAGATCGAGACCGTCAGCCGTAATCGCGGCCCGAAGTTCGAGGCCCGGGATGCGAGGGCTTGTGTGAAATTTTGAAATCTTGACTATTCTATTGATTAATAAAATGCTTCAAGTTTGTTGATACAGGAAAGGATGTCATTATAGTGAAAATTGGGTTTCCTAGAGCTCTGTTTTATTTTGATTATTTCCCATTCTGGTCTGGATTTTTTCATTCCCTGGGTATTGATGTGGTGACATCGCCACCCACGCATCGCCGAATTATGGAAAATGGTTTAAAAAAAGCCAATGACGAAACTTGTTTACCACTTAAACTTCTGGCAGGACATATACAAGCTCTGGAAAAGGTGGATGCAATTTTTTTGCCGCGTATGGTCAGTGTTGAGGCAAATACATACACTTGTCCGAAATTCCTGGGAATTCCGGAAAGCCTTCTTTCAGCAGTTCCTCCCGGAGTTCCGGTCTTAACGGTAACGATAAATTTGCGTAAGGGTAAACGGCAGGTCCTGAAAGAACTTCAAGTCTTCGGGCTTCAGCTGGGTAAGGGTAAGGCGGATATACGAAAAGCTTTTACTATTGGTCAAGCGTGGCAAAAACAATACGAGGATTCAAGGGGCATGAATTGGGATTTTGAGAAGAGTATGCGTGAGGTGGAGAGCACTGTAAAGGGTTCAGAGAATCCAAAGAATGTCAATATGCCGCACCATGCCGCAGAACGCTTGAGAATCGCTTTAGTCGGACATTCTTACTTGATTTATGAAGCTTATGCGAACTTAAACTTGCTTGAGCGACTGCGCAAGATGGCGGAGGTAAAAGTAGTTCAACACGCTACGCAAGAGGAAGTCGATAATCATTTGTTAGGGTTACGCAAAAAATTGTTTTGGAATCACTCTAAGCAAATTTTTGGTTCGGGAAAGAAGTTTGTCATGGATTCAGAAATCGATGGGATTATATATTTATCGTGCTTTGGTTGTGGGACTGATTCCATAGTTCAAGGACTGTTAGCGCATTCTGCTCGGGAACAACATAAACCTTATATGATGATCATCCTTGATGAACACAGCGGAGAGGCGGGCTTGGTCACTCGTCTGGAGGCCTTTTTGGACATGGTCGAAAGGAGGAAGGCTCATGAAGATTACGTTTCCGCACATGGGGAACACTTGGATTGTTATTCAAACACTGTTTGAATCCCTTAATGTTGAAGTGGTAATCCCACCATTCAATAGTAAGCAAACCATGCAGTTAGGCACAAAGTTATCCCCCGAATCTGCTTGTCTGCCCTTAAAATTAAATTTAGGTAATTATATTGAAGCGGCGAATCAGGGTGCAGACACATTCGTGATAACCGGCGGGATTGGCCCTTGCCGTTTTGGTTATTATGGTGAGATAGAGAGGTTGATCTTGCGTGATGCAGGATATGCGTATGATGTAGTGACGCTGGAGCCGCCGGATGGGAGCTTACTTGGATTGGCGAGGCGAATCCGCTATTTAGCTGGAAGGAAGAATTCCTGGGTAAAGATCCTCAAGGCCATACGATTCGCCTATCTGAAAAGTGTTGCTTTAGATCGCGTCGAAGATCTCATTCATGCAGCCAGGCCGAGGCTGCCTGATCCAAGGGAAACGGAGAAATTGTATGAAGATGCTAAAATGCGTTTAGCGCATACCATGACTGATCGTGGGATTAAGGATACAATTCGCTGGGTGCAGGATAGTATCCGTGAACGTCAAATGGAACTAAATCTATCGGAAAGGATTAACAAACCTTTGCGTATCGGGATTATCGGAGAGATTTACACGATTTTGGATCCGTATACTTCAATAGGCATAGAAGAAAAACTAGGTCGTTTAGGTGTCCAGGTGGATCGTTCGATTTATCTTTCCGGGTGGGTAGCTAAGCATATTTTACAAGGTCTGGTTCCCGGTTACCGATCAATTAAATCCTATCCTGGCTATGCAAAACCCTATTTAAAACATTTTGTAGGGGGGCATGGTTTGGAAACGGTGGGGGCTGCCGTAAAATTTGCGCAGGAAGGCTTTGATGGAATAATACAAATTTTTCCACTGACTTGCATGCCGGAAATTGTGGCTGCCGGCATTTTACCAAAAGTACAAGAAGTATACAAAGTACCGATTATGACGCTTATTATCGATGAACATACCGGAGAGGCAGGGATACAAACGCGGTTAGAAGCTTTCGTGGATTTGTTGGAAAGAGCAAATAAGCAACCGGTTATTAAACCAATAAGAGGGGATGTGCTAAGTGTTGGCTGAAGATAAGTACTTCTTAGGGGTCGACGTTGGCTCAGTTAGTACGAATATGGTATTGCTTAGACCGGATAATACGATCGAACAATCCTTATACCTTAGAACTCAAGGGCAGCCGATGCAAACGATTCAACAGGGCATTAAACTATTGCGGTCTAAGATGAAGCAGTCAGACGAAATCATTGGCGTTGGAGCTACGGGGAGTGCGCGCCAGCTTGCTGCGACATTATTAGGAGCCGATGTCGTAAAAAACGAAATTACAGCTCATGCTGTCGCTGCTTCGCGTGAAAATCCTGCGGTACAGACTATTTTTGAGATTGGAGGCCAGGACTCAAAAATAATTATTCTCAGGGATGGTGTCGTTTCAGATTTCGCTATGAATACCGTCTGTGCAGCCGGAACAGGGTCTTTCTTGGATCAGCAGGCAGCAAGGTTGGGTATTCGAATTGAAGAGTTCGGGCCACTGGCTCTACAAGCAAAGCATCCGGTACAGATTGCCGGGCGCTGTTCAGTATTTGCGGAA
>JBMNTM010000093.1:0-6473 GCA_050945735.1 Desulfosporosinus sp. | reverse complement strand
GTGATATGCTATGCCCAGGATCATATTCAAATGCCGGTACTTAAAAAATGCACCCAAAGCACACTTGGCCAATCTGGTAGAATATGTGGCTACCCGTGAGGGTGTTGAAAAAGTCTCCGACAGCTCACGCCTCCTTCCTGCAACAAAAAACCAGCAGATGTTAATTTCTGAAATTCTGAAAATGATGCCGGACATCTCTGACCTGTTTGAGTACGAGGACTATCTGAACAATCCTACTAGGGAAAATGCATCGGAGTTTATTTCCATTGCCCTTGAAAACAATCTTGATCTGATTGGTAAAAAGAAAAACTTCGTAGACTACATCGCCAATCGTCCAAGAGTTGAAAAGTTCGGTAGCCACGGACTCTTTACAGATGAAGGTGTACCTGTTGTACTATCAAAAGTTGCTGATGAAGTATCAAATCATTCCGGAAATGTGTGGACAAATATTGTATCCCTCCGGCGCGAAGATGCGTCAAGGCTGGGATATGACAATGCAAAGTCGTGGCAGGATTTGATCCGGGCACAGCGGAACGTTATCGCGGAAAACATGAAGATCGCTCCGGAAAATTTGCGATGGTATGCTGCTTTTCACAATGAGAGCCATCACCCGCACATCCACCTGATTGCTTACTCCATCAATCCCAAAGAAGCCTATGTCACAAAGCAAGGGATAGAAAATATGCGGGGAAGTCTCGCACGGGAAATCTTCCGCCAGGACTTGATGCAGATTTATGAGAAGCAGACTGAACGACGCAATTCCCTGAATAGGCAGAGTCGTGAGGCCATGCAGGACATCATTACTCAGATTCGTTCAGGGATATGTGAAAATAAAAATATAGAGGAATTGACAAAAATCCTATATCTCGCCATCGGCTATCTCCTGTCGTATGTCCTCCATCATCATTGTACCTAAGCCCTGGGGTGTAATCTGCAATGGCATAACGATTAATTTTATTGGGCACCAGGTAGAAATCCGAGCCATACATTGTTACTGACCAGAAAGCTTCTACCGGGGGTAGCTGGTATTTATCAAAATGTAAAATATATTTATATTGCCCATCCAGCATGCCGGTTGCCCATGTGGCTGGAGACCATGCTGAGTTTGAAATTCCCCTCAGCAAAATAAAGAATATTCCTTTCATTGCAGACTTCATTGCAGACTGACTCACCGGCGTCGTTCCCACATTGGAAAAGCACTGTCAAGCGCCATTACGGTCGCTGCTGCGCTGCTGTCCGGAAGGCATCTTTCTGCCAAATGGACACACTACAACACATAGCCCACAAACACATCTCTCAATCTCAATGCCCCACTCCTTTTTGCGATTCTCTATAAAATCCAAACACTTTGCCGGGTCCAGCCGTTCATAATCAGCTTCCCCTTCGTTAAATTCACGCCCCTTTATCGCCTCTGCCGGACAAGCCAGCCGGCATATTTGGCAATTGCGGCAGGCTGATTCCATGGGTTGCGCTGTTTCAAGGGGAGCATCAGTAAGGATGCTGGCCAGTCTGACCCTCGGTCCTTCCCGTGGGGTAAGGAAAAGACCATTCTTGCCTATCCACCCTAATCCGGCTGCTCTGGCCACTAACTTATGTGATATGAGGGCAGCCAACTTTTCCTGATATACGCCATAGGAGGCTGGGACAGGATAGGCCATCCAGCCATTGCGCTCCAGATAATTGGCTATTCTTGCGGTGCCGGTATTCTGCAAATAGTCGATGGCATAATAGTTATAATTATGAAATGACAGTATTTTGTCCTGCTCTTGCTCTTCAATACTGTCAACAATCGCATTCGAAAGACGGATCACCAGGGATACTGCCCGGGGGAATTGCTTAATAAATGGGCCACAGAAACTGCTCATGTAGGTGTGATAACGTGTCAGGTCTGCAAAACCACAATAATCCCAACCGTATGCAATGGCCATATCTGTTAATTGTTTTTCCAGATGCATTTTATTCCTTCCTTTAAACCTGGTAAGAAAACCCGAAACCTGGTAAGAAAACCTGGTAAATTGCCTGGCGCGCCCTCAGGTTACGCTCTTATTCAGATAATTCGGTCATTCTGTGAGGTTTCAGCGCCAAAAAGAAACGCCTCTTTACCTCCCTCATGATGGATAAGTCGGCTGTTCGTGTAAACAGCCGACTTTATAGCTAGGCCAAATTAATGCCAAATTAATGCCAGTGCCAAATTAATGCCAGTTTTCGTAGTCCTTAATATTTTCTTTTGTGACCACAGCCAACGGACTATTCACTTGTTTTGGTACTTCCATACCCTGAATGGTTTTCAAAGACAGCAGGATTCCTGCTTTCGCATAGGCGTCCATAGAATATGCGATGCTGCCGTCTAGTTTGCCGGTCTTCATCGCTTCTTTAGCTTCATCAATAAAATCCACGCCAAAAACGATTTTGCCTTCTCTCTTACCTGCTGCGGCCAGAGCGTCAGTGGCAGCCAAAGCCATTACATCGTTACAGCAGAAGATCCCTTTGATATCCGGATTTGATTGCAGGAGATTGGTGGTGATATTGTAGGCGGTATTGCGATCCCAATTGGCCGGTTGGATGGAAACCAGTTCGATCCCCGGGGTGCTTTCAAATACCTTTTTCGCCCCGGCGGTTCTTCCTTCACTCTGTCCTGCCCCTGGTATTCCCTGAATAATGGCTACTTTTCCGCCTTCTTTGCCTATTTTCTCAACAATATACTTGGCGGCACTTTCGCCCTGCTCTTCAAAATCAACCGTGATGCGGCCATCCAAATGAGCACCTGCCTTTGTCAGCGCATCCACATTGATGCCAGGCCCCAAATTAACTACCTTCATCCCCTTATTATTGGCCGCCAGGACACCCGGCACCAGATTAAAGGGTTCGATCGGAGAAACTATTAAGCCCTTGTAGTCCTTCGCAACCATTGCTTGCAATGTTTCCAGCTGAGATTTGGTGTCATTTTCGGTAGGTGCCGCCATAATTTCAACGTTTACGCCTAATTCCTTAGCGGCCTTCTCATAAGATTCTTTGAGTGTAACCCAATAAGGATTGGCCAGCGTGATGACCAATATGCCCATCTTCTCACCTTGCTGAAGTTTAGGCAGAGGCTGTAACTGATCCATCAATATTTTTTCATTTTCCGCCACCTTAGCATCAGCTTCAGGAACTGAAGCATTAGGGGCAGAGGCCGGGGGTTGCTTCTCGTTAGCCGTGTTGTTCCCGCATCCCACTACGGATAATAAAAAGACACTTAATACGAATAATACGATTAATCTTTTACTTAGTTTCACTTGCTTTAACCCTCCTTCGTAATCTTTCCGTGTCCCGGGGCATTCCTGAGCCGCAACTCAGAAGTAATGATTGCTACCAGGATAATTAAACCGATGGTTAGCTGCTGATAATAGGATGGTATGTTTAAAATCGTCAAACCATTACGCAACATCCCCAGCAACAAGCACGCCATCACTGTTCCGGTAATGCTTCCTCTCCCTCCCTTCATATCCGTACCACCCAGTACAACTGCAGCAATGGCATCCAATTCAAACATCCAACCGGCCAGTGGTTCAGCTGTGTTCAAGCGCGCGGTGACTACCAATCCGCCTAACGCTGCGGTAAATCCCGAAATGATGTAGACAACAGTCTTATAGGCTTTGTAAGCTACACCGGAACGCTGCAGCGCCTCCTCATTTCCACCCAGAGCCAGGGTATAATAACCCAATTTGGTCCAATGGAGAACTAAGGCACCCAGCATAGCCAGCAATAAAGCTATCAGAATAGGTGGATTAACCGGTCCAATATGACCGCTCCCCCACCAGAGAAAGTGGTTGGGAAATCCGTAAATTGGGATTCCTTTTGTGATAATAAGGGCAATACCCCTGGTTACTGACATAGCAGCCAGGGTGACGATAAAGGGACTGAGATTCATTCTGGAAATAAGCAGTCCATTGAATAGACCTGCAGCAACTCCGGAGGCTAAACCCAAGAAAACAGATATTTCGACTGATAATCCGGCATGCATGGCTACAGCCATGCAAACCCCGCTCAGTGCCGTGATAGACCCTACAGATAAATCAATGCCGCTTGTACAGATGACAAAGGTCATTCCCACTGAGATTATGACCAGTAACGCACTCTGATCAAGTATGTTGCGCCAATTATCCCAGGTCATAAAGAACGGAGAGGCCTGACTCAAAAGAACCGCCATAATAACAAGAACCAAGCCAAGCAAAATTTGGGAAAACTGCTCGTTAAATGCTGATAACAAACGCTTAATTTTCTGCAATCCCTTTACACTCCAGTTTGAAGCCTGCCGTCATGTGCAGCCCCCATAATGAGTTCCACAATCTGATGAGGTTGATATTCTTTAGTATTGCAAACAGCTGCTACCTGCCCTTGACGTAAAACGCATATGCGATCCGAAATTTCAAAGACGTGGTGAAGATTATGGCTAATAACCAAAACCGCCATTCCCTTCCGGGCTAATTCCTGCATTAGTCTAAGCACCTTGGCCGATTCCTGAACACCCATAGCCGCCGTAGGCTCGTCAAAGATAATGATATTGCCTCCCTGAATTATCGCTCTGGCTACGGCGACCCCTTGTCTTTGCCCACCAGATAAAAGACCCACCGGGGTTTTTAAGGAAGGGATACTGACCTGTAGGCTATCCAGGACCCGACGAGCCTCCTTTGCCATTTTGCCCCGATTGATCAGAAAGCCGGCCTTTACTATTTCACGACCCAGATATATGTTACTCACTACATCCCGGCAGTCAACCAAGGCGAGATCCTGGTAGACCGTAGATATTCCCAGCCGGATGGCTTTGTTGGGCGACAGAGACTGATAGGACTGGCCTGCCACTTGTATGTAACCGGAATCGGCCTTTACCACACCTGCCAATGCCTTGATGAGGGTGCTTTTTCCGGCGCCGTTATCACCGACAATGGCTAATATTTCGCCTGAGTAAATGTCCAGACTGACATCAAGCAGGGCGGTTATATTTCCAAATGATTTGCTCAGGTGTGAAATCCTTACCACAGGATTATCTGATCTAGCCATAATTCACTCTTTCTAATATAATCGCAGAGCTATATAATAACAATAACCCATTTTGTATGTATTATCATAATGTTATGATTATAACCAAAAATGGTGTTTTTGTCAATTCCTATCACCTTATACCTGATACGGAGATATTTTCTATAAGCATTATATTTTTTGTATGGGAGGGGATATTTTGTACGTGCAGGGTTCTACAAGTTATATCGTTGAAACAGCTTTATTGGGTCAGGGGTTGGTTTCTGTAAGCAATAACCAGATAAAAGAGCAATGGCCAGATGATGCGCTCGTAACCTGGCTGCAAAGGGGGCACATTGTTTTAGGATCAATAATGGAATTTCTTCATTATCAAGATCAAAATAGAGATCAGAACAAATCCTGGCGAAGACTAGACGGCCTGACACTATATGAAGGCATAAAAGAAGGGGTTGATGGGTTTCTCACTGCCTCAGCTACCATGGCAGTTGCCCGGGATTTAAAATATCCGATAGTTGTAAGCGCAGGCATAGGGGGAATTGGAGATATTATCGAGGAACGCCTTTGCTATGACCTTCCTGCCTTGGCGGAAACAGAAATAACTCTGGTGGCAACCTCGCCCAAAGATATGCTGGATATTCCCGGAACTTTAGGTTGGCTGCACAAAAACGGCGTAAAAACATTTGGCGTTGGGACAGAATATTGTGATGGTTACGTGTTTGTGGGCCAAAAAACGCAACTTATGCAGGCGCTAAACCATGAAGAGTTAGTCTTAGTTCGCGGGCACAATCTGATTTTAAATCCAATTCCCCATGAAAAAAGGCTCCAAAATTTCGACTATTTACGCGAAGCAACTAAGGCAGGCAAGCTTGCGGAACAAAATGGTGATCATTACCATCCTGCTGCTAATCGACGCCTGGATGAACTAAGCCAAGGGTGGTCTTCGATAATCCAATTGGACTCACTTATTGCCAATATAGCTGTTGCACGAAATATCAAATTCCTTCATAAATAACGGCTGATCAATCCATCACGAAAACCCGCATTGCTACATGGATTACCTTATGCCGCAGCTTGATCTTATTCATCCCTTTGCTTTGTATTATGCCGTCTCTCTTCGGAGTTAATGCAATTTGGCTGGTTTTCCCCGTCGCCAGCCTCACCTGGGGTTCGTGGTCCTCGGGCCGGAGGTTTGCCGCTCGCTTTCTTCGAATTCTGCCTCGCGACGGACACCCTTGCGTTAGGCTACAGTTACTGCTACCTTCACCGATAAGGACTTTCACCTCACAAGATAACGCCCATACCGGGCGCACTAAGAAAAGACCTCCGATTAGGGAGCATTCCTGTAATGCTTAACAGAGGTCTTTGAAAAAAGAGACGCCAGTCAATTACAATTGAATTGTGCTGATCCAGTCGAAGAAAGGCACAAAACAAAAGATTGAGGAGGCGTCCCTATA
>JBMNTM010000092.1:0-6561 GCA_050945735.1 Desulfosporosinus sp. | reverse complement strand
ACTTAATACGTGGGATCATCACTCTGTTGGTAGGAGCGCTGGGATATTCTTTTAGTCATTTATTTTTACGCCTTAATATTTTTGAATTCCTGGGGTGGAACTTTTCTCCTATCTGGACAGACGTAGCGATGGTTGTTTTATTTGGGATTATCGGGTTCCTAATTGCTCCAATTAGTATTCGTTCTTTTCTTTCGTTGATAGGATGGATAGATTTATATTTAACCCGGGTGCCAACTCATGATCTTATTAGTGGAGCAATCGGAGGAATCATCGGACTTATTATTGCAAGTTTATTTAGTAATTCATTTGTCAGCATTGGATTTTTCGGACCAATTTTAGCAGTACTACTAAGCATTCTCTTAGGTTATCTGGGTGTGACAATTGGAATGAAGCGGAAAGAGGAGGTTCTGGGTTTTTTAAATTTCTTTCCAAAATTACGTGGGGATAAAGCAGATAAAGCAGATAAATTAGATAAAGCAGACAAATTAGACAAAGTAGTCAAAACAGATAAGGCCGATAAAACAGATAAATTAAAGGAAGGTAAAGCAAACCACTCTTCGGAGCACTTGGATTATAAGATTCTTGATACCAGTGTAATCATTGATGGAAGAATTGCAGATATTGTTAAAACTGGATTTTTGGAAGGAACATTGCTTATTCCCAGTTTTGTCCTGGGGGAACTTCGACATATTGCAGATTCTTCAGACTTGCTGAAACGAAATCGCGGGCGTAGAGGACTAGACATACTTAATCAGATTTCCAGGGAAACAGTAATTAAAGTTCATATTCATGAACAAGACTTTGATGATATAAACGAAGTGGACAGTAAACTGGTACGCTTGGGGCAAGTTTTAGGGTCGCCCCTGTTAACGAATGATTATAATCTCAACAAAGTGGCTGAACTACAAGGGGTGAAGGTTTTAAATATCAATGAATTGGCCAATGCCCTTAAACCAATTGTATTACCCGGTGAAGAAATGTTTGTTCAAGTGATGAAAGAAGGAAAAGAACCTGGCCAGGGCGTAGCCTATCTTGATGATGGTACAATGATTGTTGTAGATACGGGACGGCGTTTTATGGGGCAAAATGTCACGGTGTTAGTAACCAGTGTCCTGCAAACTGCAGCAGGCCGTATGATTTTTGCCAAGCCAAAAAGTCTCCTGGAACAAAAGTCAATAGGACTTCGTCCAATTAATGAGGTGAATAAGATTGGCTGAGATAGGGATTGTTATCCCTGCAGCAGGTCAAGGTAAACGGATGGGAGCAGGAGTCAAAAAGCAATTTCTCTTATTGATGGGCCAACCAATCCTGGCCCATACGGTCAGACTCTTCGAAGAATCTGAATTCGTTTCTGAAATTGTTCTCGTAGGGGCGGAAAACGACCTCCATATTATTCAAGAACTTGTTAATAATTATAAGTTTGATAAAGTTGTGGCAATAACTCAAGGTGGAGCGCAACGCCAGGATTCTGTTCGTGTAGGGGTTCAAGCTCTTAGTTCTGCTATCCAACGGGTAGTGGTTCATGATGGGGTAAGGCCCCTTTTGACATTACAAGCATTCCATCGATTTCTGGAAGAGACGAAAGTTTTCTCTGCTGCAATTATGGGTATTCCACTCAAGGATACCATAAAGAAGATAGATATAACCGGGAAAGTACTGGATACTCCGCCGCGCGAACAATTGCGAGCCGTCCAGACACCCCAAATTTTTGACCGGGGGATATTGGAGGAAGCGCATGCCCAGGCGGCAGCGGTGGGTTACTATGGTACGGATGATGCTGCTTTGTTGGAATGGATGGGGTATCCGGTGCAGATGGTTGAAGGTTCACAGGAAAATATCAAGGTCACTACAGTCGATGATTTGTGGTTAGCTGAACGAATACTGGCAATGCGCGATGTGCGAGGCACGAAGCTCAAAAACGAGAAATAAACACAAGGAACGAAGTTGAAGACACAGACATGTGGCACGAGACATAAGATCTCGGAACACGAACTAAAACGTGGTTTAATCATGATTCAAGATGGTTGCTTCGAAGTTTGTGCCTTGCAAGAGGAGGGGTAGGTTATTAAAGTTGGAATAGGTTATGATGTACATGCCTTAGTTGAAGGGCGGCCTCTGATTCTTGGCGGGGTGGAAATTCCTTATGCTCGTGGTCTGCTTGGATACTCGGATGCGGATGTTTTGATTCACGCGATTATGGATGCCTTATTTGGTGCTTTGGCCTTAGGCGATATTGGGACTCATTTTCCTGATCAGGATCCACGTTACAGCGGGATTTCCAGTCTTGCTTTATTAGAGCAGGTCATGCTACTTATTCGTGAACAGGGGTATCGTATTGAAAACATTGATAGTGTCATAGTAGCTGAACGACCAAAGCTTGCCCCTTTTATCCCGCAAATGCGGCTTAATCTTGCGCGAGTAATGAATTTAGAGGAAACGTGTGTGTCGGTGAAAGCGACAACAACTGAAAGATTGGGGTTTGCCGGCCGAGAAGAAGGAATCGCTGCCCAGGCAATTGTAAGTTTAGAAAGTTTTGGAGGATGATTTGATGGATATCCGCGTTCGGTTTGCACCTAGCCCTACCGGTCCACTTCACATCGGAGGGGCGAGATCTGCTTTATTTAATTATCTATGGGCTCGGAAAAACAAAGGAACATTTATAGTACGGAGTGAGGACACCGATTTAGAGCGTTCCAGCCGAGAATCGGAAAAAAATATTCTGGAAGCACTTCGTTGGCTAAATATCCAATGGGATGAAGGAATTGAAGTTGGTGGGGAGCATGGACCATACCGTCAAACGGAACGCTTAGCGCTTTACAGAGACTATATTGAGAAGCTTTTGGCCAATGGAGACGCTTATTACTGCTACTGTTCGGAAGAAGAGATTGAACAAGAGAGACAGCGTTTAGTTGCCAAAGGACAAACGCCCCGTTATTTGGGGAAGTGTCGTCATTTAACGGCTGAGCAAAAGAAAGCTTTTCAACAGCAAGGCCGTAAACCGGTTGTACGTTTCCGTGTACCGGAATCAAAAGCGATACATATTAAAGATTTGGTACGCGGGGATGTTGTTTTTGACAGTGACGGAATTGGCGATTATGTGCTCGTTAAGTCAGACGGGATTCCGACCTATAATTTTGCCGTGGTTATCGATGATGCAACTATGAAAGTGACGCATGTTATTCGCGGCGAAGAACATCTATCAAATACGCCGCGTCAAGTAATGATTTATCAAGCCCTTGGGTTGCCGGTGCCTGAATTTGCTCATATCTCACTTATTCTTAATACCGAAGGAGGGAAAATGAGCAAAAGAGATGGGGATACAGCAGTCCTGGACTATCAGAAAAAAGGGTATCTCCCGGAAGCTATCGTAAATTTCATCGCCATGCTTGGTTGGGCGCCACCGGGAGAGGAAGAGTTTTATACCATTAATGAATTGGCAGAAGTCTTTTCATTGGATCGCGTATCCAAAAGCCCGGCTGTTTTTGATCTGCAAAAGTTGAAATATATCAATGCCCATTACATAAAAGCAGCAAAACCGGAACGTTTGGCGGAACTTGCCTTGCCTTATATAAGGGAAATGGGTATTTTTCCTCAAGGGGAACGGTCGGCAGAGCAGCAGTGGTTGATTGGTTTTATTGAAGCAATTTCCGAAAAAATAACCCATCTTGCCGAAGTGAAAAATTTTGTGCATTATTTTTCTGGTGCAGTGCCTTTAATACCCGAAGAAGCAGCTTTGGAAGTCTTGAAAGGTGAACAGGTACCGGGTGTTTTGAAATTATTTGCGGAAAAAGTACGGGAAGAAGAGACACTGTCAGGAGTATCGGTCAAAGCCCTAATGAAAAAAATAACAAAGGAGTTAAAGCTAGGGGGGAAATTTGTCTACATGCCTATAAGGGTTGCGTTGACAGGATTAATGCATGGCCCGGAACTCTATGATATTATTCCTTTGTTAGGGCGCGAGAATGTTTTAAAGCGGCTTGAATTTACTGTAAGACATTATTTAGGATGAAGAACTCTGTTTATTACAATGCAAATGAAGAGGAGAGTTGATTTAATGTCTTTAAAACTATTTAACACCATGACTCGTAAAAAAGAGCAGTTCCAGCCTCGGGAGAGCGGAAAGGTGGCAATGTATGTATGCGGTCCGACAACCTATAATTATTTCCATGTCGGTAATGGGCGGATGTTTGTTGTCTTTGATATGATCAGGCGTTATTTTATGTATAAAGGGTATGATGTTCGTTACATCCAGAATTTTACGGATGTGGATGACAAAATTATACAACGGGGAATAGAAGAAAAGATGGAGCCATTGGTTTTAGGCCAAAAATATATTGATGAATATTTCAAAGATGCTAAGGCCTTGAACATCCTGCCGGCAACCATACATCCTAAGGCTTCAGAACATATTCCAGATATAATTGAGATTATTCAAGGACTGATAAGCTCCGGTTTAGGATATGAAGTGGATGGAGATGTTTACTTCGCAGTGGATCGTTTTCCTAACTATGGGAAGCTGTCGGGCAGAACGCTCGAAGATATGAAGGCCGGGGCAAGAATTGAGGTGGACGAACGTAAACAGCATCCCATGGATTTTGCTCTTTGGAAAAATGCTAAACCGGGCGAACCGTCCTGGGAAAGTCCCTGGGGTAAGGGGCGTCCCGGTTGGCATATTGAATGCTCAGCTATGTCGTTAAAATACCTGGGGGCAGAATTTGATATCCACGGCGGTGGCAGCGACCTGATTTTCCCCCATCATGAAAATGAGATTGCCCAGTCGGAAGGGTATTTAAAAGGGCAGACCTTTGCCCGTTATTGGATGCATAATGCCTTTTTGACGATTAATCAAGAAAAAATGTCCAAGTCCTTAGGAAATTTTTTCACCATGCGGGAACTGCTGAAAAAAACCCCAGGGGAAGTGATTCGTTTTTATTTACTGGGAACTCATTATCGTAGCCCTCTGGATTTTAGTGAGGAAAACCTGGTCATGGCCCAAAAGGGGTTAGAACGGCTGCAAACCAGTGCCCGTTTGGCGCAGCAAGCTTTGGAAAGTAGAGGGTCAGCCGCAAACGAACAGCTTGAAGCCGAATTGTCGCCAGCGGCAAAAGAAGCGCGTGAGGCATTTGAGAAGGCTATGGATGATGATTTTAATTCCGCACTGGCTTATGCGGCGCTTTTTGATTTAGCCAAGAAAATGAATAGTTGTGTGCAGAAGAATCCGGTCTTTTCTCCAAGTTTGGAAGAAGCGCAAAAGACCCTTCTGGAGCTTGGCGAAGTGCTTGGTTTTGACCTGCTTCATCCGGCTATTGTGGGGGCCGAAAATGATGAAATGCTATCTCAGGTAATGGAGGTAGTTTTGCAGATCCGGGCACGCATACGCGAGAAAAAAGGTTGGGAAATGGCAGATTTTATCAGGGATGCATTAAAAGAAAAAGGCGTTATTATCGAAGATACTCCGCAAGGTACAAGGTGGAAAATCAAGAAGTAATAAGAGGGAATTATATGCGTAATTGGCAGGAAATGAATGTCTTATCACTTGCTTATTTGGGAGATGCGGTTTATGAACTTTGGGCTCGGACACACATGCTTGAACTGGGGCATGAAAAGGTTAAGGAACTCCACGAACAAGCAGTAAGCTATGTTTGTGCCAATACTCAAGCCCGGATTTTACGTGTCCTTTTACCCGAGCTTAACGAGGTTGAGAAACATGTCGTATTACGCGGGCGCAATGCCAAGGGAGGACACCCGAAAAATGTAGATCTTGTGACCTACCGTCTAGCAACGGCATTTGAGTGCTTAGTAGGTTATTGGCATTTGAACGGACAAAACGATCGTATGCAGTGGGCATTCAATAAAGTGGACGGCATCCTTCAGGAGGTAGATAGTGAAGGATGATGCTAATTAAAGATATTTATGGAAGGGAATTCATTTATTTATTTGAGCTGCTATTTAGGGTAAACAGTATTTTATAGGGGAGCAAAGGAATGAATATAAGAAATGTTGGTGAGGGTAAGGTCGTATTAATTGCAGGCGGCGGGAAAATTTATACCGAAATTGCAGCAAGATTTGTTAAATCAGAGAGATCAATAGAGGAGATCATTGCCTCACCATATGATAAAACAATAGTACGTAAAATTATTAACAGCGGGCATAAAGCTGCTGTGGAATTCGATTATTTTATTTTCGGCGTGGAGGGGTATTCCAGGGTTACCGAAATTCAATTAGTAAGAAAAAGACTAGCCTCTTATATGATAAAAACAGGCAGAGCCAATAAGGGTGGTAAGCGTTCTTTCGATATGGTAATACCGAAGAATATTCAAAAAGTGACTACTGTCTTTGACATTCCTGTAGATTTATTAAGCCTAAAAAATGGAACAGCATTGAGTCATTATCTTGGGAAAAATCATACACATGTAAGCGTTAATATTAACGCTCATTTAATTTTAAATATTATCGAATCTTGGTATGCAAAAGGAATTGAAGATAAAATTCCTGAAGAAGACTTAAGATATATAAAACCACAAGCAACTGAATTTAAAGCATTGATTGGCATGAACGCAC
>JBMNTM010000091.1:0-6610 GCA_050945735.1 Desulfosporosinus sp. | reverse complement strand
CATGGTATACCATTCCTGCATTGCGGATACGTGTTAAAAAATCTGCAATCGGATCTGACATTGACACTTCAGTCGTCCCCCTTCCTTACAATGTTTTACCAACTAGCCTTCGTGACTCCAGGAAGTTCCCCTTTATGGGCCAACTCTCGGAAACAAACCCGGCAAACTCCAAATTTCCGCATGTAAGCATGGGGACGTCCGCAAAGCTTGCAACGATTATGAAAACGTACTGTGAATTTTTGTCCATAATTTTGGCGGACAATCATCGATGTCTTAGCCACGTTTTTGAACCTCCTTTTCTCTAATCACGGTAAGGCATTCCAAATCCGCGAAGCAACTCGCGAGCTTCTTCATCCGTTTTTGCCGTTGTTACGAAGACTACATTCATTCCGCGCAGTTTGTCAATCTTGTCATACTCAATTTCGGGAAAGATCAGTTGCTCCTTGATTCCCAACGTATAATTACCGCGTCCGTCAAACGCCTTTGCTGAAACACCGCGGAAGTCACGAACACGTGGTAAAGCAACATTTAAAAGGCGATCCATAAATTCATACATCCGCTGGCCACGCAGGGTAACTTTGCACCCAACTTGCATTCCGGCACGAAGTTTGAATGCCGCAATAGATTTTTTGGCCCGCGTGATTACTGGTTTTTGTCCTGAGATTTTCATTAGATCTGTGACAGCCGAGTCGATCGCCTTTGCGTTTTGGACCGCTTCGCCGACACCCATATTAATCACAATTTTTTCAACTTTAGGAACTTGCATGATATTTTTATAAGCAAACTTCTGCTGTAAAGCAGGAACGATTTCAGTTTGGTATTTATCCTTCAAACGAGCCACTATAGTTCCTCCTTTCGTGTTTAGTGATTATCACGGTAAATTCACACCGCATTTTTTGCATACGCGTGATTTTCCGCTTTCGGTTACTGTCACACTAACACGTGTCACGGAATTACAATCCTGGCAATATAACATGACATTCGAGCTGGCTATAGGAGCTTCTTTTTTAACAATGCCGCCTTGAGGCATGCTCTGCGAAGGTTTCGTATGACGCTTAATAATGTTGGCCTTCTCAACTATCACGCGGCCTTTCTTGCGATCCACATCGATAATTTCACCTTTCTTACCGGCATCCTTACCGGTAATTATCATGACAAAGTCACCTTTCTTAACGTGCATCTTTGGATATTGTTTCTTATGTTTAGTAGCAACCACTTTCTTCACCTCCAGCTGTCATGGGGTATTAGATTACTTCTGGTGCCAAGGAAATAATTTTCATATAATTATCACGCAGCTCTCGCGCAACCGGTCCAAAGATACGAGTGCCACGAGGGCTTTTATCATCTTTAATGAGTACAGCCGCGTTTTCGCTAAAACGAATATAAGAACCATCTGAACGTCTGATTCCTTTTTTTGTCCGGACAATAACAGCTTTAACAACGTCTCCTTTTTTAACAACGCCGCCTGGTGTTGCCTGCTTAACAGAAGCTACTATTACATCCCCAATCGAAGCATACTGACGCATTGCCCCGCCCAGTACACGAATACACATTAGCTCCTTAGCGCCTGAGTTGTCTCCAACCCTAACCCTAGTTTGAACCTGGATCATTCCCATTGACCCCCTTCCGAACTAAATCTAATAAGTATTAGAGAGCAACCGATTTCTGTGTTATCTCAACCACGCGCCAACATTTATCTTTACTTAAACGGCGAGTTTCCATGATCATAACGGTGTCTCCGACATGAGCCTCATTATTCTCGTCATGAGCCTTATACTTTTTGGTGCGGGTAACCGTTTTTTTGTAAAGCAGATGACGCTGGGTAGTATTAACAGCTACCACGACGGTTTTATCCATCTTGTCGCTCACTACCTTGCCTGTTCGAACCTTGCGCTGGGCTCTTTCCAATCGTAAAGCCTCCTTTCTAAAACTAAAGTACTTTTAGTTACGTTTAATATTTAACTCACGCTCACGAAGAATCGTTTTACCACGAGCAATCCCTTTGCGGACTTCTCTTATTCGCATCGGGTTATCAAGTTGTCCCGTTGCCAATTGGAAACGCAAATTAAACAGTTCTGTTTTGAACTCGTCGATTTCCTTTAATACTTCATCAGTAGTCATATTACGGAAATCCTTAGTTTTCATTTGCGCCGCCCCCTTCCTGATCTTCACGGGTAACGAACTTGCACTTGATCGGAAGCTTATGCATTGCCAGACGCAGAGCCTCACGTGCTTGTTCTTCCGATACGCCATTTAACTCAAACATAACACGTCCAGGTTTTACAACAGCAACCCAATATTCAGGTGCACCTTTACCACTACCCATACGGGTTTCTGCTGGTTTAGCTGTAACCGGTTTATCCGGAAATATCGTAATCCAGACTTGGCCTCCACGCTTAATAAAACGGGTCATCGCGATACGAGCAGCCTCGATTTGACGATTCGTAATCCAGCCGCATTCAGTGGCCATAAGCCCAAAATCACCAAATGTAACTCTGTTACCGCGTGCTGCTTTACCATGCATCCGACCACGAAATTGTTTTCGATGTTTCACTCTAGATGGGATTAACATTTAGTTACCTCCTTCCACCTGAGTTACGGCCTTCTTGGCAGGGAGAATCTCGCCTTTATAAATCCAAACTTTAATACCAATTTTACCGTATGTTGTATTGGCTTCAGCAAAACCGTAGTCGATATCTGCTCGCAATGTATGAAGGGGTACCTTTCCTTCATGATACCATTCAGTGCGGGCAATTTCGGCTCCGGCCAAACGGCCACTGCATTGAATTTTAATACCTTGTGCGCCCATCCGCATTGACCGGCCGACAGTTTGCTTCATTGCGCGGCGGAAGGACACTCGTTTTTCGAGTTGCAAAGCGACATTTTCGGCCACCAGAGTCGCATCCAATTCCGGTTTTTTAATTTCAACAATATTAACTGCAACTTGTTTGCCGGTCATAGCCTCAAGTTGCTTGCGTAAATTCTCAACTTCAGCACCACCCCGACCGATAACAATTCCGGGTTTAGCAGCATGAACCGACACTTTAATACGGCTGGCTGCTCTTTCAATCTCCACTTTTGGGCATCCAGCCTGTTTGAGTTTGTTTTTTATAAACTGTCGGATCTTCAAATCTTCCTGAAGAAGTTCCATGTAGTTTCTGTCTGCATACCATCGGCTTTCCCAGTCCCGGATTATTCCGATGCGGAGGCCTTTGGGATTAACCTTTTGACCCACTTGCTTAGTCCTCCTTCTTATCGCCCACAACCACAGTAATGTGACTAGTCCGTTTCCGGATCTGATCCGCACGACCCATGGCTCGTGGCTTGATGCGTTTTAAAGTTGGTCCCTGATCCACATAAATTCTAGTAATTATCAGATCATCAACATCCATGTCATTGTTGTGTTCTGCATTTGCGACTGCAGACTTCAGAACTTTCGCCACATCGTCTGTAGAACGGTTAGGCGTAAACTGAAGAATTGCATACGCATCACTAATCTTTTTGCCACGTATCAAATTAACAACTTGACGCACCTTGCGAGGAGAGATACGTACATATTTTGCCGTTGCTTTTGCTTCCATGTGTCTAAAGCCCCCTCTGAAATTTAACGTAAGCCGCTGGATTTTTCGCTTCCAGCATGGCCCCTATAGGTGCGAGTAGGTGAAAACTCTCCGAGTTTGTGCCCTACCATATCTTCTGTAATATATATCGGAACATGTTTTCGACCATCATGTACCGCAATGGTCAGTCCTACCATAACAGGGAATATTGTTGAGCGTCTGGACCACGTCTTAATAACACGTTTTTCTCCTGATTTGCTCATCGCTTCTGCACGCTTGAGCAAACGCGGTTCGACGAAAGGTCCTTTTTTTAGAGATCTGCTCATTTATGGGCCTCCTTTCGACTACTTAGTCCGCCGATTCACAATCAAGCGATTCGACAGTTTCTTTTTCTTCCGAGTTTTTGCTCCCAGTGCCGGTTTCCCCCAAGGTGTACATGGATTGCGACCAATCGGGTTACGCCCTTCTCCTCCGCCATGCGGATGATCAACCGGGTTCATTACCGCACCACGTACTGTTGGGCGAATTCCAAGCCAGCGTGTTCTCCCTGCTTTACCAATGTTTATATTCTCATGATCTAAATTTCCCACTTGACCAATGGTTGCACGACACTCTATACGAATCATGCGCATTTCCCCAGACGGAAGTCGAAGCGTAGCATACGAACCTTCTTTAGCCATGAGTTGAGCTGCTCCCCCGGCTGTACGAACCATCTGACCACCTTTGCCAGGTTTCATTTCAATGTTGTGCAGCATAGTACCCACCGGGATATTTTGAATCGGTAAAGTGTTACCTACCTTAATATCTGCATCCGGACCGGAAACAACTATTTGATCGACCTTTAATCCGTTTGGCGCTATAATATAACTTTTAAATCCATCCCTATAGTACAGCAAGGCGATATTGGCGGAGCGGTTTGGATCATACTCAATGCTCGCTACGCGAGCAGGAATTCCATCTCTATTCCGCTTGAAATCAATTACACGGTACATTCGTTTATGGCCGCCACCTTTGTGACGAACGCAGAGACGACCACCACTATTACGTCCGGCCTTTTTATTCAAAGGCTTTAACAAAGAACGTTCCGGTTCTGTGCGAGTGATTTCTTCGAATGTCAACACTGACATATTACGACGACTCGACGTAGTGGGTTTATATATCTTTAATGCCATCGGTTCTCATTAACCTCCTTTACTTCAAATTGCTTACAGGCCCGCGAAGTTTTCGATCTTATCTCCGGCTTTAAGCGTAGCTATCGCTTTTTTGCGGTTAGGTGTTTTTCCCACATACCTGCCTACCCGCTTCTTTTTGCCTTTAACATTTACAGTATGGACTTTGACAACCGATACTTTAAACATCTTTTCTACCGCTGCTTTAATTTCGATTTTATTTGCAGCAGGATCTACCCAGAAGGAGTATTTATTCTCGTCGACTAGCTCTACGGACTTCTCTGAGATTACCGGACTTTTGAGGACATCACGTGCATCGCGCATTACGCTAACACCTCCTCTGTTTTAGTTACCGCAGCTTTGGTCATCACTAAAAAATCATAATTAAGTATGTCCTTCACATTTATTCCTGCCACATCTCTAGTTATAATGCCCTTGATATTTCGAGCAGAACGCTCAACCGCCTCATTCACGTCATCCATCACAATCAAAGCTTTCTTGTCTATATTAAGAGCATGGAGCACTTTTACCATTTCACGGGTTTTTGCTTCACCCAAGCTCAAATCGTCAAGTACAATCAGCTGTTGCTCCATAACCTTTGAAGAAAGTGCCGAGTGCAAAGCCAATCGGTGAACTTTTTTAGGTAATCTGAAGCCGTACTTGCGAGGTTTAGGTGCAAAGACAACACCACCGCCTCTCCACAATGGAGAGCGTCTGCTGCCAGAACGTGCACGACCTGTTCCTTTTTGACGCCATGGTTTACGTCCACCTCCACGCACTTCACTGCGTAACAAGGCAGATTGTGTTCCCTGCCTTTCTCCAGCTTGTTGTGATACTACTGCTGAGTGAAGTACATGAATATTCGGGGTAATTCCAAACACGTTTTCGCTTAGTTCCATTTCACCGACCACAGCACCTTGTGTATTTAATACTTGAACTTTCGGCATTGCTTATTCCTCCTTTCTCAATGTTACTTTACCTTGACAGAAGGCTTTAGAATGAGCAATGATTTTTTCGCTCCCGGGACAGCCCCTTTGATCAAGATCAGATTTTTATCTGCATCGACCCGTACAACTTCCAGGTTTTGTATTGTAACACGTTCGCCGCCCATATGTCCTGGCAGCTTACGACCTTTAAATACGCGAGCTGGACCCTTCGCACCAAGGGAACCTGAACGACGATGATACTTTGAGCCATGTGACATCGGTCCACGATTGGCTTTATGACGCTTGATCATTCCTTGGAAACCTTTTCCCTTAGAAGTACCAATAACATCGACTTTATCACCCACAGTAAACAAATCCACTTTTATTTCTTGACCGATTTCATAACTATCAACATCACTGATCCGAAACTCCCGAAGATACCGCATCGGCTTCAACGCAGCCTTTTGGAAGTGCCCTTTACGGGGATTATTGCTTAGCCCTTCGCGAAGCACCGAGAAGCCAATTTGAATGGCGTTGTAGCCATCAGTTGCTATAGTTTTCTTCTGTACCACTGGGCAAGGACCTGCTTCGATCACTGTGACCGGAATTATACGTCCTTCGGATGTAAAAATCTGAGTCATACCTATTTTTTTACCGAGAATTCCTTTTGACACGAATGCCACCTCCTAACGCTTTGAAGTGCGCCAGTTGATTATAGGGCACGAAAGCGTTCTTTTTTGCTTCTTCCTCAGCAGCGACTCCACGCTACCGGGCGTTTCTTGCAACAAACATAAAGGTATTCTACCACAAAATATAAAATTTTGCTACTGAAAAAAACAAAGAAAATGGCTGATGTAGATTGCAAGTTTAATTGCCTTACATTTATTGGTACCTCTGATTTTGCATTATACAGTTCTTTGCCGGGAAGGTTTCGGATGGGAATCAAGGGCGAGCG
>JBMNTM010000090.1:0-6648 GCA_050945735.1 Desulfosporosinus sp. | reverse complement strand
AGTAATGGAGGTCTAAATTAGCGATCTTCAGTTGAAAAAGAACTTTTTGAGCTATCTGCTCAAGACAATTTTTACTATTGAAAACCCCCATAGGGGTTAAACAACCTGTTTTTGCAGTGGAATCACACTTAAAAATGTATTACTAAATAATGAAAGGAAGATGAAATATGAAGCTCTGGGGTGGATGTTTTGAAAAGACTACAGATGCATTGGTAGAAGATTTTCATTCCTCAATTAGTTTCGACCAACGCCTTTATAAGCAGGATATCTTAGGAAGTATTGCCCACGCACGAATGCTCGGCAGTGTTGGGATTATATCTGAAGCGGAAGTAAACTGTTTGATCGAGGGGTTAATCGGGATCTTGGAAGATATTCAGGCAGGAAAAGTGGAATTCGAGATTGGTGCGGAAGATATCCATATGAATGTCGAGAAGCTTTTAACGGAACGAATTGGGTCGGTAGGGAAAAAACTGCATACCGGACGTAGTAGGAATGATCAAGTAGCCTTGGATTTAAGGCTTTATTTAAGAGAAGAGATTGACGAGATTAAAGGATTGATGGTGAAGTTACTGGAGACTCTTCTCAATTTAGCGGAAGAGCATCTTGAAACATGGATGCCTGGCTACACACATATGCAAAAAGCACAGCCAATTACATTTGCTCATCATATGATGGCCTATGTGCAAATGTTTTTACGTGACCTCGGACGACTGAAAGATACTCGGAAACGTTTAAATATTTCTCCTCTCGGATCCGGAGCCATGGCTGGAACGACATTTCCGCTTGACCGGGCGAAGGTTGCCCAGGAACTTGGCTTTGACGGTGTCACCTTAAACAGCTTAGATGGGGTAAGCGACCGGGATTTTGCTTTGGAATTCCTGGCCACTGCCTCCATTCTCATGATGCACTTGAGCCGGATGTGTGAGGAACTTGTTCTGTGGTCAACTGGGGAGTTTCACTTTATATCAATGGATGATGGATATTCCACAGGTTCAAGTATCATGCCGCAAAAGAAAAACCCGGATGTGGCTGAATTAGTAAGAGGAAAAACCGGGCGAGTATACGGTGATTTAGTAGCCCTCTTAACTGTAATGAAAGGTCTTCCTCTCGCTTATAATAAAGATATGCAAGAGGACAAGGAGCAGGTTTTCGATGCGGTTGACACGATTAAAAAGTGCTTGTTGGTTGTAGAATCGATGCTTAGAACGATGGTAGTACACAGAGAAGCGATGGCTTATGGGGCAAAAGAAGGGTTTACCAATGCAACAGATTTGGCAGATTACTTGGCAAAGAAAGGGGTTCCTTTTCGGGAAGCGCATGAATTAGTCGGACGCATTGTACTGCTCTGCAGTAAAAAAGGAATTGGATTAGAGGAGCTAGATTTAAAAGAATATCAGGAAATCTCCCCCATTTTCGAAGAGGATCTATTTGAAGATATTGGGATTGAATATTGTGTGCGAGCACGAAAGATTACGGGCGGTCCTTCGCCGAAAACAGTTAAAGAAGGAATTCAGGTTAGTCATAAGAGATTAAAAAAATTTATCTAACACAGAATTAAATAAAAAACTAATTATTGTCGAGAAAAAGCGAAGTACAGGTCGTTTATGTTGTACACATGTAGTAAAAAAAGGAATTGGCCGGAAATATAGAATAAAAAAGAGATGTTATACCCGTATAGGGTTTAGGATGATTATGTACCATGCTTGATTGCAGGGTTTATTTGCTTTGTCCTTACGAAATATCGAAAAAATCTGTGTATAATGTGGATAACTCTGTGGACAATCTTACAATTGTTCGGATTTTAAGTGAATAAGACTTATCATAAATGGAAAATGTCTGTGGATAAATCCTTGCTACTTTCGACAAAATACGACAACCTAGGCGATGAGCCAGTGAGAATAATATTTGCGAAAATTATGCCCCTATTATTCCAAAATGAGATAATAAGAGTTTGTAATTTTTAATATTAACTGATTTCTAAGCCAACTTTGTAAATGTCTCCCGCTCCTAAGGTAAGGACGAGATCCTCAGGCGCGAGTGTATTGGAAAGATAAATACCAATGTCTTTCAACGTTCCAATGTAGCGTGCTTTAATTCCTTGCTGTTGAATCAACGCTGCCAAATTTAGAGCAGAAACGGTGTTATGTTCCTGTTCTCGTGCCGAGGCGAAAATGTCAGCGATAACAACTTCGTCTGCTCCTTGGAAAGCTTGTGAGAATTCATGTAAGAGTTTTTCGGTTCGACTAAAGGTATGCGGCTGAAAAATGGCGCGGATGCGACGATCTGGGAAGGATAGGCGAGCCCCTTCCAGCGTCGTACGTATTTCTGTTGGATGATGAGCATAGTCATCGACAATCAAAGCACCATTTTTGTTACTTCCTACATGTTCAAAGCGGCGTTTTGTGCCATTGAATGTACTCAGGTAGAATAAAATTGTTTTCATGGGTATACCAATTTCATGGCATAAGGCAATGGTTGCCAAGGCATTAATAATGTTATGCCTGCCTGATACATAGAGATTTAGATCCCCGACATATTGTCCTTTAAGTAGGATTTTCATTATACTTCGTTCATCTTGAAAAATAATCTCTGTTGCACGAACATCTGCGGATTCAGAGAACCCAAAGGTTGTTATTGGCGCATCCGATACGAGGGATGCTCGATTTGGGTCTTCGTTCCAAACGTAGATATGACCGTGTACAGGAACTTTTTTAGCAAGTTCAGCAAATGCTAAAATAACATCATCGAGGTCAACAAAATAATCGGGGTGGTCAAATTCTATGTTAGTGATTATCAAATGTTCCGGAGAATAATTAAGAAAATGGCGTCGATATTCACAAGACTCTGCTAAGAAAAATTCCCCTTTTCCGGAATGCGCATTTCCACCAATGCTCGCAACATCGCTTCCGACAACAATGGTTGGATCTAATCCGGCTTGGAGCATTACATGGCCGATCATGGCGGTTGTCGTTGTTTTACCATGCGTACCGGCAACGGAAATTGCGCGTTTTTTGGAAAGTAAGTGACCGAGATATTGTGGGTAAGTCAAGACTGGAATATTAAGCTCTAGAGCCCGGGAAATTTCCGGATGTGAATTTGTATAGGCCGCAGAGGTAACTACCAAATCTGCATTCTCAACATTTTTAGGAGAAAAACTAAAAACAGGAATTTGGGCGCGTTCCAGTACACTGTCTGTATAAAAGCTTTCTTCGACATCAGACCCAGAAACAGTAGCCCCTTCAATTTGTGCGCTGATTTGGGCTAAAGCACTCATCCCGGTTCCTTTTATTCCAACAAAATGAATATGTAATGCCAAAGCGTATCGTCCCTTCTATTAATAACTCTACCCCCCATTATACCCAAACGGGAACTAAAAGGTATCATATTTTCAGAGGAAAATTCTTACTACAGTAATTTAATGAGGGTTTGGGGATTTAGTTGTGTCCAATTATAGGAATAGAGCGAGTTACTGGAAATGATGAAGTGTAAAAGGTCATATTATGATATAGTTTTAGTACATTAGCTATACTCTATCTAATATTATATTTGACGTAATGAGAAAAATGAAGTAAAATTACTATCGTCCGCGAAATGCCGATGTGGCTCAGAGGTAGAGCAGCTCACTCGTAATGAGCAGGTCGTCGGTTCGACTCCGACCATCGGCTCCAGGGAAATCAAGGCCTTCAGGGTTATACCTTGGAGGTATATTTTTTATATGTGTGCCTATAGTGTGCGCGGAATTTTGCAGTAACTCTGTTTAATAGTTATTTCTTCGCATATGTAGGATAATAACATCTGATGAATTTAAACGAGAAAGATAGATAACGGAGTTCAGGCAAAAGGGGGATTACCGCAATAACATGCGGAAATCCCTCCCCAAATAACAAAAAGACGCATTGATGTTGCGGTAAAATCGTGTTATCTGCAATGCCACAAATTGCCACGCCTCCATGCGCGGATCAGTCAGAAAAATCTTGAAGTTACTTTTTTGTATGGGGCATAAATATGGAAATAAGATTATATACAAAAATTGACGAGTTGCAGCTCTTTAATTATGATGAAAGAGGAAGGTGCAGAGTGGGAGTGCTATTTTAACAAAAATGCGTTAGAAAAATATAAAGAAGCCTTGGCTAATTCAATAACTTATGTTGCCTTTAATAACAATATTCTGTGTGGATTTGTGCGATGTAGGGATGATAATGGTTTTGGCGTTTATGTTTATGATTTACTTGTGAGAAAGTCTTTCCGGGGACATGACATAGGGCGGAAATTGATTGAGTATGTATGCAAAGAATACCATCAAGATACAGTATATGTTATGTCAGATGTCGACGAGTATTATCAAAAACTGGGTTATCGCCGTGAAGGTTCGATTTTCGAAGTACAATCCAATAAGGAATAGATTATGGAAATGACGGTTATAAGGGGCCGCCGTCCATGAGGCAAGGATTTGTTTCCGGTAAGTCTCATGCAATTAAGAAGCTTAGACTCAATATTTCTGCTGCAAAGCAGACCATAATGCCGAATTTTCACAAAGCGATCTGGCAGAACATGAAGAAGAAAGCGTCTGGAAAACTCAGCAGCATCAAGAGTCATGACCTTGGACTTAAAGACATCCTTATAATCTTTCCAGACAAAGCTAACCGATTGACCGTTAAACGTCAGGATTCTGGCGTTACTAATAGCGACTCTATGAGTATATCGTCCAAGATAACGAACAACATACCCTGGAGACTTAAACGGTTTTTTACAAAAGACTACCCAATTTACGCCATATAAATTGTTGACAAGAGCAAGGAAATTGCTTCTTAACGCAAGTTTGGCAGCCGCGTTAAAGAAAGCAAGTTTCCCATTGTTATAGGCCTGTTTAAGAAGGTCAAGGAACTTACCTCTGAACTTCTTTGAAATAACTTTAACAGGAATAAAGAACTTTTTACGAGAACGGACGAAGCGAAGTCCATCATTGGAAAGTCCCCCGCCAGGGACAATACAATGGACATGGGGATGAAATGAGAGGTTTTGTCCCCACGTATGAAGGACTGAAGTAACGCCAATCGTAGCACTAGTACAACAGAGGAGTCCCGTAACTAGAAGATGATGGACGTGGTTGGGACGCTACGGGACTCCTCAGAACGTTAAGTGAAATCTGGCTTTCGGGGCTATATCAAGAAGCTATATTGTCTTTTCCCGTGAAGTATTCTCCTGATTTCTATTATTTCATCAAGTACAGCGTAAAAAACGAGGTAATTTCCTATTATAAGGATGCGGTAGTTTAAATGCATCAGGTGCATATCTTTGGGAATTGACCCCATATATGGAAAATCTTCAAGCTTGGGAATTGTTTGCTCTACTCTGTCAAGGAATGTTTGTGCAGCTAAAGGATCATCAACTTGAATATATTCAATAATGCCGATTGAATCTTCTTGAGCAATAGGAAGATATTCAACACGATATTTCTTATCCATTGATCTTCTCCCTTAGGGTTTTCATTAAATCTTTATGAGAGATTCGCTCTATTCCTGAATTACTTTGTGCTTCGGCTTCGCCTAGTTTTTGATAAAGTTCTAAAAGTGCTTGTTGTTTTTCGTATAAGGCCATACTCATCACAACAAGATCTCCTTGACCATTCTTAGTAATGAAAACTGGCTCGCCATCTTTATGACAGATTTCAGATATTTGATTAAAATTATTTCTTAGATCGGAAATAGGTTTTATAGTAGGCATAAGCATTCTCCTTTATCATTATATATATCTATATTATATCATAATTGTGATAGATATATGCAAGAGCCAGACTTCACTTAACAGAGCGTTACCAAAATTCGAGAATATATGAATGTAGTATGCAGACTTCGGTAACACTCGGGACGTTAGGCGACATGGTGGTATCTTCTATCCATGGCAGATGTTTATTCGGGGGATGTTTCCACTTTGGGTGATTAAGGGGTAAAATAAAAAAAGAGCCTTGAACAACTCCTTCAGCTCTTTCTATTTCACTTTACGCATATGTGCTGTTTCCATTTGCAAGATTTCGATTTTAGTTTCTATTCTTTCTAGAGCATTGATTATAGTATCGTTTTTCTCATTCTGTATTTCTCTAGCATCAAATAGTGCTTTAATCTTATAACCTAAATCATTTTCAACTTTAGCTTCGAATTTTTGAACTCGAGAGGTTAATTCTTTAAGCTGAGAATTAGTTTCGGTTTGATTTTCAAGGATTTTTCCGAGAAGATCCATTACCCTATCATCCAATGCGATCGCCTCCTAATAAATAGCTTATCTTTTTTGAAAGATGTGTCAAGGAGAATTTTGTAAGGGTTGCCATCCATGGCAACTGCTGAGTTTGAAGCGCCACACGTCGCCTAACAGCGAAGTTCCAAAATCTGAGAAAATATGCGAGTAGTAACCAGACTTCGGAACTTTGCGGGACGTTATATGACAGATGGCGCAAGTCCGACCATCCATGGCCGGATAATGAAATTAGGGTATGGTAACTCGCAATAAAAAAAGACAGTGCAACTCATGCACTATAATTAAATAAATATTAATTTCTTATAAGAGTTCTGATTAATCATCTTTCAACATATCATCATTCTTCTTGCTTGAAAAATATTGCATTAATAAATTGATTCCATAGAATCCAAATAA
>JBMNTM010000089.1:0-6738 GCA_050945735.1 Desulfosporosinus sp. | reverse complement strand
ACCACTTAATTCCTTAATACTAAATGCGATAGTATCGATCCGAAATACAACGAATTAGATCACAAACTAAGCTTGTATGTTCATCTAAACCTATTGACGAATTAAATTAGAAGGCATATAGTAACATTCATCAAGTCAAACATATGACTTTGATTGCTTCTCTCGGTCTGTGTATATGATAAATATGCACATAAAAACAATACAACATATAGTTTTAATAATGGAGGTGCATTTATATGCGCGTCGTTATTGTAGGAGCAGGCAAATTAGGTTTTAGTCTCGCTGACCGTTTAGCCAAAGAGGAGCATGAAGTAATCGTAGTCGAACAAGATGAAGAACGCCGTTTAAACGTGCAAAATAGTTTAGATGTTATGACCATAGTTGGAAATGGGGCAAACCCACAATTTCTAGCCAATTCAGTGGCCAAAGAAGCCGATCTTCTAGTCGCGGTCACTGATAGTGATGAAGTTAATATGATTGCCTGCATGGCCGCCAAGAAAATTGGAATACCAAAAACTATTGCGAGGGTACGAAACCAAGAATATGCATCAAGGGATCAATTTAATTTTAATGAATCATTGGGTATCGATTTGTCTATTAATCCAGAAATGACCACAGCTGTTGAGATTAGTCGAATCCTTTTAACCCCAGCATCTTTAGCTGTAGAGGACTTTGCCGATGGGAAAATTCGTTTATTGGAGGTAAAGATTAGCCCGGAATCAAAGCTTATAAACATTCCTTTACAAAGACTAACCCTTCCCCCTCAGATACTGGTTGCTGGTATCTTGCGCCAAAACATGATGATCATACCCCACGGTAAAGATTTTCTATTCCCCCAGGATAATGTATTCTTCGTTGGGGAGACTGCTGTCATAGAAAGTTTTAGCAAACAGTTCGCCGATAAGAAATCGAAAATAGAGCGGGTCATGATCATTGGAGCTGGCCGAATAGGACGTCACCTCGCCAAGATTTTGGTCAAAGCAGGTTTTTCTGTGAAGGTTATTGACAAGAACCGAGAACGTTGTCGAGAAATTGCGGACTGTTTGGATAAAGGACTGGTCTTATGCGGTGAAGGTACAGATATCGATCTTCTAGTTGAAGAAGGAGTTGGAGAGGCAGATGCCGTTATCTGTCTGACTGATGAAGATAAACTTAATTTACTTTTAGCTCTATTAGCTAAGAATTTAGGTGCACAAAAAACGATTGTCCGGGTAGGACGCTCAGACTATATGTCCTTAATGGGCAAAGTCGGTGTGGATGTCGTCTTGTCTCCCAGACTATTAACCGCAGGCGTCATATTGCGCCAGGTCCGCCGTGGTAACATTGTCGCTGTCACTCTGCTGGAAGGTGCTAAAGCAGAGGCTATGGAAATTTTAGTCTCCGCCAATTGCCTAATTGCGGGTAAAAAACTTAAGAACATTAAATTTCCTCGTAACTCTCTGGTTGGAGCCCTAATTCATGATGAAGATGTCATTGTTCCTAATGGTGAAACCATCCTCCATGAGGGCGACCGGGTCGTCGTCTTTACACTTCCGGAGAACGTCAAGAAAGTCGGACAATACTTTGAGAGTAGGATCTAAAAATGAACTTTCGGTTAATAGAGAATGTATTAGGATGGTTGTTGTTGGTTTACGCTGCAATAATGAGTATTCCTCTTTGTTGCGCACTATTATGGGATGAACCCAGCACTCTGCCTTTTCTTTTTACTTTTACTCTTACAGGTATTACCGGCATTGTCCTTATCAAACACGGCCGTAAAGAAGGGCGCATGGGGATTCGAGAAGGTTTTACCATTGTATCCGGAGCTTGGATTTTGGCTTCGCTTTCCGGCGCACTTCCTTTTTATCTCTCAAATGCCGTCCCTACTTACCTGGACGGATTATTTGAGACTGTTTCCGGCCTAACCACCACAGGCGCAAGTGTCATTGACAATGTTGAGGCCCTCTCGAATAGCTTATTGCTGTGGCGTAGTTTAACCAATTGGCTTGGAGGCATGGGAATTATTGTTTTGTTCATTGTTTTTTTGCCAAAATTAGGAGGTGCAGTACATCTTTTTAAAGCTGAATTTCCTGGTCCCATGGCAGAAAAAGTATTACCACGAATGAGGGATAATGCCGCAAAACTCTGGCAGATTTATGTCGGATTTACCTTATTACAAATAGTCTTATTGATACTTGCAGGAATGTCATACTTTGATTCCGTTAACCATTCTTTCACCACTATGGCAACAGGCGGTTTTTCCACTAAGAATTCCAGTATTATGTACTATAATAATTCTTTAATTGAATTGATTATTATATTTTTTATGATTCTATCCGGAGGAAGTTATGGACTATACTACACGGCCTGGAGCCGAGGCTTAAAAAAAATATGGCAGGATACAGAATTTCGCGTTTACTTAGCGATTATTACAATCGGTACTCTAGTCATCTCACTGAGTTTATGGCTTATCGGGGGTAAGGAGATCATTTCATCATTGCGGTTAGCCTTTTTTCAGGTAGCCTCGATTACTTCGACTACCGGCTTTGCCTCAGCAGATTTCGATAAGTGGCCTTCATTGGCAAAAATCGTACTCTTTTTATTAATGTTTATTGGTGGAAGCGCAGGATCAACAGCAGGCGGCATTAAAGTAGCCCGGCTGATCTTGTTGATTAAACTTGCTTGGGCCGAATTAAGAAGGATTGTTCACCCCCACGCAGTGATAAGTATTAATTACAACGGCAAACATGTCGACCCGCTCATAATCAATACTGTAGCTGTATTTTTTTTCCTCTTTATGACTATCTTTGCTTTTGCAACTATTTTATTATCTGCTACAGGCTTAGAACCCTTCGATGCAATATGCACCGTAGTAGCTAGTCTTTGTAATATCGGCCCAGGATTCGGGGTGGTAGGGCCGACAACTACTTATTCCTCGATAAATGCTTTCGGCGAAGTTATCTTAATTCTTTGTATGCTTCTTGGCCGCTTGGAACTTTTTACTTTATTGGTTGTGTTCCAGCCGGAGTTTTGGCGCTCTCGCATAAATTGGTAAGATACATACTAAATAGAAACAAACTAAGTATTCTCAATCCTAAAAGAGCCTTTCACACATTTAAAAAATGATGAAAAGCTCTTTTATAATTTCCCCACATCGGCTTAAATCTTCTCATAAGTCATGTTATTTCCATGCATTTTCAAGCGAAGAGCATATATTAAATAAGGCCTGAAAGTAGATGGATGAGTGATTATTTCATGCTGGAAAAACAGATTGAAAAGGAGTGACTTAGAGATGGCATCTAATAACAAGCACCAAAAAGGTAATAAGGTATTTAAGGCAGCTATGTATGGAAGCCTTGCAGGAGCTGTAATGGGCTTATTATTTGCGCCAAAGAGCGGACAGGAATTGCGTCAGGATCTAGCTGTGCAGGCCCAAATAATGGAAGCGAAAGCTGTAGATATTCGAGAAAAAGCGCAGACTGTATGGCAAAATGTTGATAACAAAACCCATGAAACCATCAAAACCGGTAAGAGTTGGATTAATAAAGGAAAAAGGTGGGTCAATAACCTGAAAATACTGATTACCGAAATACGGAATGGCGCTTTGGATAAAGACTGATAAGCCCGACAATATTTGCTTCCAATAAAATGACCATCACTGAAAGGAAAAGATGCCTCCATTATCATCCTGCTCGAACAGGTTCATAGGAGACATCCCACTAAATATCATGGTTATTGTTTCATAATAGGTTCGTCGCGAAAACCTGCTTACTGCAACTTGATATCTTACGATCCTTTCATTAGTTTCGGTAAAAATGTGGCAATTTCAGGGAAAATCATCAGCAGGATTAAACAGATGATAATTGTAATCAGGAACGGCCATATCCCTTTAAATATTGTTTCCAAAGGGATCTCCGGGGCAATTCCTTTAACAATATAAACATTCATTCCCACCGGAGGGGTAATAACACCCATGCCTACTACTAAAACCATAACGACACCAAACCAGATCGGATCATATCCCAGGGTATTAACCACCACAGGATAAAATATAGGAACAGTAAGTAAAACCAGGGCCAAAGCATCAATAAAGCAACCGAGGATGAGGTAGATGAAGAGGATAATACCCATAACGGCAAACGGCGGCAGGGGTAGGGATCCGACCCAATTTGCCAGTTCAAAGGGCACTCTGCTGATGGCCATAAAACGGCCAAATATTACAGCTCCGGCAAGCATTAACATAATCATAGCCGTAGTTCGCGTAGTATCCATTAAAGACTTTTTCAATTTTTCCCAACTCAGGCGCTTTTCTAATAGACCGATAAGTAATATACCACCCGCGCCTACAGCTCCCGCCTCAGTAGGTGTAAACCAACCCCTAAAGAGACCGCCGACAGAAAGAAGAAATACAGCCAAAGCTTCCCCCAGCCCTCCCCGCAGAGAATGAATTCTTTCTCTCCAATTTGATTTGTTGCCGGCCGGCCCTAAACTTGGGTTGCACAAAGTAAGCAAGTAAATCATGGCAATATTTAAGAGCGTTAGAAGAATTCCCGGCAGAATACCTGCCATAAAAAGCATGCCCACAGACTGCTCTGTAGCTGTACCATATACAATAAATATTACACTGGGAGGAATTAAAATCCCGATAACTCCCCCGGAAGCAATACTGGCTGTGGATAATGATGTATCGTACTTATATTTATTCATCTCAGGTAAAGCGATGGCCGCCATTGTTGCTGCCGTTGCAGTATTGGAGCCACAAATTGCCCCAAAAACAGCACACGCTGCTTGGGTTGCTATTGCCAGACCGCCATGAAAATGCCCAATCATTTTATAAGCAAAAACATAAAGACTGGTGCCTATTCCTGAGTAATAAGCCAGAAAACCCATCCAAACAAACATAGCAATCACACTAAGAGAATAGGAAGTAAAGGTGTTATATATTTCCTTCGCCACCATATCCAAAGATGTCGGTATAGAAGTAAGATAGCTAAATCCACCAAAGCCAACGAGTGCCATGGCAAAGGCAATTGGCATGCGTAACATTACCAATACAAAGAATAAAGCGATCCCAATTAACCCAATTAAAAATGCACTCATTATGCCACCTGCTTAGCCGTATCGTTTCTCAGTACTTCTTTATTTCCCATTACTTCTCTACAAGAAACGAGGAATTGATACAATATCACCAGGCAAAGCCCTAATACACCAAAAGCAACCAGATATATAAAGGGGTATACGGGTATCGCTGAAGAGGGTGACACCAGCCCTCTAATTTTCATCGCATCACCGAATTTAACCAAGGACCAGGCAGCTGCAGATAAAAATACTAAAGAAGTAATATGTACCAACACAGCTACAACGGATTGTATTTTTTTCGGAAAAAGTTCCATGATCAAGCTAACTGCAATATGACCATCCTGCAAAGCGCAGTGCGCAAGGGCCAAGGCCACGCCCATTCCTATTAAAAAACCGACCAACTCATAAGTTCCTAAAATAGGTTGGTGAAAAATTGTCCGTAAGATAATGTTAACTACAACCAACAGCATCACGGAAAAAATACATATCCCGGCCAATATGTCCATCATACCGCTTACTGCTTTTATTGTACCCGATAGTTTCTTCACTGCCAGAACCCCCTCAGAATTTACTGATATTCCTTGTCATATTTCTCGGAAAGTTTTTTCACTTTATCCACTATTTCTTGTCCAGGCAAGCCCTTTTGATTCATTTGCGCTACAAAATTATCCTGAATTGGTTTTACTAAACTTATCCATCTATCCTGTTCTTCTTCAGAAAGAGTAATAACTTCCATCCCTTTTCCGACTGCATAATTCAAAGCAGCCTCATTCTGCTTATCCCATAAATTGATGGCAACTTCTTCAAAAAACTTCTTATTGACCGTTTCGATCGCTTCCCGATCTTTTGGATCCAAAGAATTCCATTTATCCAGGTTCATGGTAATAAAGAATAAATTATTGTAAAGGAAAGGTGCTTGTGTAATATATTTGGTTACTTCTGCTTGGTTCCAACCCTGCAGAATCTCAATCGGACCTAAGTTTGCCTTTACGACACCTTTAGATAAGGATTCGTAGGCTTCCGATTGGGGCATTGCAACCGGCGTTGCTCCCAGAGCACTAAGACATTGAGCGGTAATACCGGTAGCTCTGATTTCCAGTCCTTTTAAATCTTCAAGATTACGGACCGGTGTTTTGGAAAATATCGCTCCCGGGCCTGTTGTAAAAACCATCATCAACTTAGTATCCTGAACCTCCTTGGGATTTAACTCTTTGATCCCTTCCCAGGCAACTTTACTGGCAGCCTTGGAATTAGTGTACTTAATACCAGGCAGTTCGAATACTTCTAACACGGGAAAATTGCCCCGCGTATAAGAAAAACACGAAAGACCTAAATCCGAAATTCCCTTGACTACTCCATCATAAACCGCATCAGCATTCGAAAGTGTTTGTCCCGGGTAACTTTCAATTTTTACTCTGCCCTCAGTTGCCGTCTCGATCGCCTTGGCCCAAGGCTGAATTAATTCTTTCTCAGCCGGATGTGAAGCAGGGAAGAAATGGGCTAATTTTACAGCAGATGTTTTTTGTCCGCATCCTGAAACAAAAACCAAATTAAGCATCAGCAGCCCAAGTAAAATCCCTTTCCCTAATAACTTTAATTTTCGCTTACATAGTCCTTTTTTCACAATTATCTCTCCTTTAAATTATTTAGGAAATAAAAAACTCCTCATAGGAGGAGTAA
>JBMNTM010000088.1:0-6748 GCA_050945735.1 Desulfosporosinus sp. | reverse complement strand
AAATTATCTTTTGGTAAATGCTGTTATAATAAAAATATTTCGTTAAAACCAGATTAATTGTTATTTTGCTTGAATCATAGTAGCGGTTTCAGATAAAATGAACATAACTATTAGAAGATTATCTAAAGGAGAAAAAGTATGACTGAAAAGAACAAAAATCAAGATAGCAGGCTATTTACTATCTTGTCAGGGTTAGTGGTCCTCACGTGCTTAATCGCAGCCACTATCCTCTACCCCCAGTTACCTGAACAAGTTCCCTCCCATTGGAATGCGGCAGGAGAAATTGACGGGTATATGGGACGGTTGGGTGGAGCCTTTTTTATACCTACGATCATGTTAGGCTTATTAATAATGCTTTTGATCATCCCAAAAATCGATCCAAAGAAGGCGAATTATCGCCAGATGGGTAAGGTCTATTCCATTGTTGTCTTTGCAATTATCACCTTTATGGGTAACATGTATGCTGGAACCATCGCCGCAGTTCATGGATACGAAATGGCCGTTCCTCGAATCGCCATGACAGGTATCGGGTTATTGTTCATTATTCTCGGCTACTATATGGGTAGGATTAAATATAATTACACTTTCGGCATCCGAACACCTTGGACATTGGCCAGCGAGGAGGTATGGTATAAAACTCATCGTACTATGGCACCCTTGTGGGTGGTTGGCGGAGTGATTCTGCTACCGGTCAGTTTTCTGCCCTCAAGTTGGACCATACCGTTGATTCTCGGTGTTAGCTTGGTATTATCCCTTGGTTCCGCTGTATATTCCTTTATCGTTTATCGTAAAGTAGCAAAAGACGTTTGATGTATGCACTAAGAGGAGCAAACCCTGGCATTTGAACTGTCCCTGTCAAGTACATAGGGAACGGTTCAAAACTTAGAGTTTGCTCCTTTTTGCTTATTTGGATCAAAAACTTGATAATTGTTTAAAGGTTATATTAAAACCGCATTAACTTCAGGATGCCGACTGGGAAATATCCTAAGGAAGTATATCTTAGGATAAACGAGTTTTAAAATCATCATAACCAAATTTTCTAATTATTTTAATCCCTTCTTCTTTGTTAAAAAGTGCAATTGTAGGGAGATTAACCCCATTGAACGTGTTATTCTTCACCATCGTATAGTGAGCCATATCACATAACACAAGTCTGTCATCCGGTTTTAAAGGCTGTTTGAAAGAATAATCACCAATAATGTCCCCGGCAAGACAAGTAAGACCACTAAGTCTGTAGGTATAGGCATATTCACCAGGCTTCCCAGCTCCAATAATCTCCGGTCGGTAAGGCATCTCCAGCACATCAGGCATATGACATGCTGCCGAGGTATCTAAAATTGCAATTTTCATGCCATTATCCACAATATCAAGCACCCTGGCAACCAAATAACCGGTATTTAAAGCCACGGCCTCACCCGGTTCCAAGTAAATATTCACTCCATATTTGTCTTGCAAAAACTTTATTGAACGGACTAAAGTATTAATATCATAATCCGGTCTGGTAATATGATGCCCCCCACCTAAATTTAACCATTTCATCCTTTTAATATATTTACCAAATTTCTCATCTGCTACTTGCATAGTCCGTTCCAGGGTATCCGAATTTTGCTCGCACAGAGTATGAAAATGAAGCCCTTCAATACCCTCCAGCTCATCCGGCCGGAAATTAGACAAAGTTACCCCCAGTCTTGAATACTGCGAGCAAGGGTCATAAATAGGCGTTACGATCTCCGAGTATTCCGGATTGATACGGATCCCACAGCTTATATTTTTTGTTTTTATACTTTTTACTTGGTCTTTGAATCTCTGCCATTGGTCAAATGAATTAAAAATAATATGATCACAAATACTTAAGATTTCATCAAACTCCTCTACAACATAAGCCGGGGCGTAAATATGTACTTCTTTTCCCATTTCTTCATAACCCAGCCTGGCCTCAAACAGTGAGCTAGCGGTTACACCTTTAAGATATTTGCCCACCAGAGGAAAAACTGAATACATTGAAAATCCTTTTAAGGCAAGAAGAATGCTGCACCCTGTTCGTTGTTGTACAGACTGCAGGATTTCAAGATTTTTTATTAAAAGTCGTTCATCTACAATATAACAGGGTGTTGGGAGAACCCTAATATCAATATCCAAAAAATTTCCTATTTCAGCACCCCCTAAATCATTTATCCAATGATTCACTTCCTATTAAATGAGCTCATTACATAAAGAAGAATGCGCCAACTTTGATTTCTCATTTTGTGTATTATTTGTGTATTATCTAAAAGGTGTACTTTTAAACTTGAGCGTAAGGGCAACAACTTCAGGTTTTGTGCCAATTCTTAACGGCGGCCCCCAAGTACCATAACCGGAGGACACAATTAAATGATAACTTCCTCTGGTCAGTAAACCCCAGTCAATAGGATAAAGGTATTCGGTTATTAAATTACCCGGAAATATCTGTCCCATATGGGTATGCCCGGATAGCTGAACATCCACTCCGTTATCCTCAGCTGCTTCTAAATCAATTGGCTGATGATCCAATAAAATTATTGGCAGGGAGAGGTCTATTCCCTGCATTAATTCCCCTAAATCCTTACGTCTTTGTTCAAGATGATACCCTGGATCATCCCTACCGATCACATAAAGACTATTATCTATTTTTATATGGCTGTCCCTAAGGACTTCTATCCCGGCTTCCTTAAAGTCATGCACCAAATCGCTATCAGTGCGTGCCCAGCGGTCATGATTACCTGGAACGGCAAACATCCCATAATTTGCGTGCATTTGTTTAAAAACATTAATCAGCGTTTGGGAGTCTTCCTGTTTAACTGTCCCATCGATAATATCACCAGCCATCACGATCATATCCGGTTGTAGTTCATTAATTACCTCAAGCATCTTATTCAGACGAGGCGCATCGATAATGGCACCATAGTGAATGTCTGAGACCAGAGCAATCCGGAGTTGATCCAGTGAACCAGCCTCTTTATCTAACGACAGTTCATAGTGCGTTATAACAGGATGACGTGCATTCCAGGAACCATATGTCAAGGTTATAGTAACCAACACCAGGATTAAGGAAGTAACAATTTTAGGAGTCTGAGCATGTTCCCTGATCACCTTGGGGACGAACCGAATACGTCTGTCAAGTAGTCTTAGCGTATCAATTATTAAGAGTATAAGGCAGAGATATACCACTGCTATCATTGTGTACCAGCCAGCTTTGGAAAACCCTAGTGCCAGTGTTTGTGGCAACCAAATCTGTGCTGTTTCGGCAATGGGAAACATAAGAAGCAGTATTCCAAAAAACATCCAATATAATTTTTTGCTAAATTTTCCAGTCTTACCAATTATCTGCCGGCCTCTGCGTCCAATGTAACAGCACATCAGACAATAAATCCCGAAAAATGCCGTTAATATAAAAAACCACATATGACCCTCTTTTATTTATGCTATTTTACTTTGTTATGGTAACTAATCACAATTGCGCAGGATTTTCGGATCATTATATTTTCAGATTATTATTAAGAAGCCATTCATCTACAATATAAATAGGTGTGATGGTGCTTGATTCATTGATATCACGATTCATTATACACAGTCAATCAAGGAGAGCCGGCGAGAAGCTCTCCTGCCATGGTAAACCGCATTTATTTAACGCTTCCATAAATGGATCAGGATCAAATTCTTCGACATTAAAAACACCCGGTTTTTTCCAAGTACCTTTAAGCATTAACATGGCCCCAATCATCGCCGGTACCCCTGTTGTATACGAAATTGCCTGCGAGCCGACCTCTGCGTAACACTCCTGGTGATCACAAACGTTGTAAACATAATAAGTTTTCGGTTTTCCGTCTTTTATCCCTTGCATAATGCAGCCGATATTAGTTTTTCCCTTTGTCCTCGGACCAAGGGATGCCGGATCAGGCAGTACTGCTTTTAAAAATTGCAAAGGAACGATCTGGTATCCCTCATAATCAATCGGTTCAATTGAAGTCATACCAACATTTTGAAGTACACGCAAATGATTAAGGTAATTATCCGAAAAAGTCATCCAAAATCTTATCCGCTTAATTCCCTTTATATGAATGGCCAGAGATTCCAACTCTTCATGGTACATCAGATAAATGTTTTTCGGGCCTATTTCCGGCAGATCATATACTTTTTTAAGAGCAAGTGGTTCTGTTTCCACCCAAGCGCCGTTTTCATAGTACCTGCCCTTCGCGGTAATTTCGCGAATATTAATCTCCAGGTTAAAATTTGTGGCAAAAGGATAACCATGATCACCGGCATTGGCATCCACAATATCTATATAATGAATTTCATCAAAATAGTGTTTCTGGGCATAGGCACAAAAAACACCGGTAACCCCCGGATCGAACCCGCTGCCCAACAAAGCAGTGATCCCAGCCTGTGCAAATTTTTCCTGATATGCCCACTGCCATTTGTACTCAAATTTTGCAATATCCGGTGGCTCATAATTCGCCGTATCCAAATAATCCACACCCGTCGCCAGGCAAGCATCCATAATCGTCAAGTCCTGATAAGGAAGTGCCAGGTTCATGACAATATCCGGCTGAAAGCTTTTGATCAAGTTAATGACTGCCTCGATATTATCCGCATCAAGCTGTGCTGTATGTATTCTTGTGCGGCTGCCTGCCAATTTATTTTTGATCGCTTCGCATTTCCCTATTGTTCTGCTAGCGATGCAAATTTCTTCAAATACATCAGGATTTTGGCAACATTTATGAATTGCTACACCGGCTACTCCGCCGGCACCGATAATCAAGGCTCTTCCCATTTCAGCACCCCCGAATAACTTATTCAACAAATTATACCTTAATCCACTCATGTTAATCAATATGACAACATAAACAAACGAGTGGAAAAATTAAGACCCACGATCCCGCTCGGGATTGCCGGTCTGTCAGAACTAAATGCAAATATTACTGTTTTGAATAAGCAAGTTTGCCATTAATAAACGTATATAAAACTTTAGAATTTAGATCAAAAGGCTTTCCGTCGAACACTACAAGATCAGCATCATAATCTTGCGCGATTTTACCAATGCGATGACTACACTCCAGTATTTCTGCCGGATGTAATGTTAACAATTTGATTACTTCTATCTCACTCAGGCCCTCTGCTATTGTCAAACAAGCAATGGTTCGTAATTGGTCTATAGAATTATAGGGATGATCAGTAATGAGTGCTGTTTTCACGCCTGCTTCAATCAAATTAATTACAGAGCTGTAGTTTCGACTCTTTAGTTCCATTTTTATGCGCGGTGTCAACATCGGTCCAAAAGCAACTGGAATCTTATGTTCTTGAAGATATTCCTTAATCAAATCTGCTTCGGTACCATGCTCGATTACCAGTTTATTAATCTTAAATTCCTGGGCAATGCGAATGGCTGTAATAATATCATCAGCCCTATGTGCGTGAACCCGTAAGGGGATTTCTTCTTTAAGTACAGCAATTACAGGTTCTAAACGTATATCTCGATATTTTATTTTACCGCGTTCCTTTAAATCCATGTAATCCTCGGTTCGCATGAATAATTCCCGAATCAAGGCTGTGGTACCCATTCTTGTAACCGGGCATTTGCTATCTTTTCCATATGTATTTATTGGATTTTCTCCAAGGGCTATTTTTAGGCCCACAGGATTTTTCAGGATCATCTTATCAATAATACGACCAAAAGTCTTTGTTGCTAAGGCCAGACCTCCCACAGCATTATTACTTCCGGGACTAACCATAACACTTGTTATGCCGGACTTCACAGCATCTTAAAAAGCGATATCCAAGGGATTTACAGCATCAATCCCTCTCAAATGGGGTGTAACGGCATTCGATGTTTCATTATTGTCAATCCCTATTTTTCCTGTACCTTCTTCAATTATTCCTAAGTGAGTATGGCAATCAATTAAACCCGGCAAAACATAATGTTCTCTAATATCCATAGTCTTACAATGGCAATCATTGAGGGTATCCGAAATACGAGTGATTTATTCATTTTCGATAAGCAGATCTTTTTTTTCCAGATCACCTTGCGTATTATTAACCAGGCAGTTCTTTAGTAGTAATGCTTCCAATGAACTCTCCCCTAACAGCAAATGGCGGTTTAAACCGCCATAAAAAATCAATATGATTTTATGCTACTGTATATTTGAGGCAGGACCTTCCACTAACTCATATAATTGTCCAAGCGTTTGGCTAATTACATCATTAGTTGGCTCCAAAGGATAATAACCTTTCTTTACCATCCACTGCCATACATCATAGGCATGATGTGATGACATTTTAAAAGCATCTTCTAAGAACGAACGCAAACCAGGATTACCCGCTTCCATTGCAGACCATGCATATTCACGGCCGGCTCTTTTCAAGGTCAACAGATAAGCAGTGGCTATTTCTCTATCATTCAACGAAGTAATGTTGGTTCTTGGAGTGACTGTCTGTAGATTTGTCTCTGATTTAGTATAGTTTGGCAGTGTGTTATTTAAAGGAGGAACTTGGAGGGTAGCGGTTGGACCGTTAGAATTACTGAGATATTCAACCTTCATATTATAGTCTTTTATATGGTAATTTAAGTGTGACTGAATAATAGATTTTAGTTCAGGGTCAGTGACTTGATTCAGAAAAAGCGACATACTGGTAATTGAATTTACGCAACTTAAGGTCAATTCATTTAGGTCTTGTGCTTCACGAGCTGACAATTGCATTTTATTTTCCTCCTTGTTAATTTATTCAGTGTTTA
>JBMNTM010000087.1:0-6815 GCA_050945735.1 Desulfosporosinus sp. | reverse complement strand
CTATAAAGGGTGCTCAATACACAGTAAAACCAAAAATTCCGAAGCATATTCAAAAAATTCTAAAGTCTTTAGAATAAAATGTGGTCACTAATTCGGTCAAGTCGGGTACTAAGGTCTATTTTCTTCATGCCCCACATATTTTCTTACAGGATTGTCCGAAGGGGCGTGAAGGGGGAACGAAGTACATGAGGCATTCAGAACGCATTAGGGTTTCGGTAATTTTGTGCGTAGGAATAGTGGCCATAGGTTTATTAACTTGGGGAGTGGGTAAAATATATTTAGAGCTGGTAGAGCAATCCGGCAGTAAGAACGTTAAAACAATGCAATATCATAGCCTTGACGCTGATCTGTCACCGGAAATTATCTTGAATCTACCAGAAGTGAAATTCTGGACTTGTCAGGTTGGGGTCTTTCAAAACGAAAGGAATGCTCAGTTAAGAAAAGAGCAGCTGAGAGCCTCAAATCTATATGCTGAAGTGATCAGCAATGATCCTTGGGCGGTAGGGATTGGCTTGGGTCATTCTGCCGATGAGCTGAAGGAATTGCGGCACTTCCTAACTGATAAAGGTATTTCCAGCGTACCAAAACAATTCGTGCTTCCCGAGAGATCATTTCGGGTTGGCGGCAAGAGTGCCCAGCTAACTGCGGAATTGTTAAAAAACGTTAATACGATCCTGAAAGAGGGTTTCACAGGCGAAGCTTTGGTCAAAGAAAAGCAGCTATGGGATAACTTAGCCGGGGATTATCCGCCAAAAGAATTACTAAGCCTCCATCAATTTTATTGTGATATTCGCGAAAAAAACAGTATTGAAGCTCAAAAGGCTTTGCTTTTATCCTTATTCTTTGAGTCTCAGAAGGTTATTAACCGACTTTCCAGTCCCAGCCCAAAAGGATAGCCTTATAAATGGTTTAGTTTACCACAAAATTGCGCTTTTATTTGATAGTGATATAATTAATTATTACAGTTAGTCAATTTGTTTGTTAAAGGAGGAACCCATTTGAAAACTGTAAAAATACCGGAAGCAACAATAATAAGACTTTCAGTTTATTCGCGTTATTTAGCTGAAGTCGATCAAAAAGGAATAATAACCACTTCCTCGAGAGATATTGCTGAGGGAGTAGGTGTTAGCCCGGCACAAGTACGTAAAGATTTAGCCTACTTCGGCGAGTTTGGTACCAGGGGTGTCGGTTATAATGTCAAAGACCTTCATAAACATATTATGAGGATTCTGGGCTTAAGTACTGATTGGAGTGTCTCCTTAGTTGGAGCCGGTAACTTGGGTTTGGCCCTAAGTTCCTATCGGGGGTTCAGAGAGCGGGGTTTTATCATTACCAGTATTTTTGATTCCGATCCCCATAAAGTGGGAACTATGATCGGCGATGTAGAAGTGCGGCCGATAGAACAATTGGTAGAGGTCGCCAGACAAAACCACACGCAAATTGGGATAGTGGCAGTTCCTGCGTCAGCTGCCCAGGAAATTGCTGATCAATTGATCGAAGCCGGGGTGCAAGCGATCCTGAACTTCGCACCGGTTGTCTTGAATGTCCCTCCGGAGATTGAGCTTAGGAATGTGGACTTGGCAGTAAACCTTGAAGTGTTAACCTATAATGTCGGTGCGCAAAGGGGTTAGGCGGCAGTGCCTGAATTAGGAGACTTTCGCCGGGTCAACGGAGGTCTACAACGATGTCAGCTGTTTAAGTAGGTTGTATGCGTCTTTGACTAAAGACGCGGTATTTTACGCTTATTTACTATTGTACACAAAGGGTTCCTGTCGTATAATAGCAATATAAGCAGATGCCTTGGGTTTTTAAAGAAAGGGACTGGAACGAGCGATAAATGTTGGAAGGTGCCAACGATACTGAGTGGGATGAAAGCCCCGTGGCAAGTTCTTAGGAACTGTCACGGGATTTTTGATAAATTTTGGTCAAGTGAAAGAGGGAAGAGAAGAATGAATCAAGTCCAGGAAAAGAAGAAAATTACGATTTACGATACAACGTTACGCGATGGAGCACAAGGAGAAGGGGTTCATTTTTCGACTCAGGAAAAAATTAGTTACGTAAAACGCATAGAAGAGATGGGAAGCGAAGAGATGGGAAACCTCTATGTGGAAGCAGGTTGGCCAGGTGCAAACCCGCGGGATGAGGAGTTTTTTCAGCTTGTTCGCGGCATGAACCTTTCTCATGTGCGCCTTGCCGCTTTTGGGAGTACCTGTAAAGTTAATGAATCACCGGAAAACAGCAAAATATTGTTGCAACTTTTGGCCTCAGGAGCAAAAATAATCACAATTTTTGGGAAGGCCTGGGATCTGCATGTCCGGGATGTCTTGCGGACAACCTTAGAGGGGAACCTGCGGATAATTAAAGAGTCGGTTGCTTTTTTGGTTAGCCAGGGACGAGAAGTGTTTTTTGATGCGGAACATTTTTTTGATGGTTTTAAAGAAAATCCGGACTATGCGCTGAAGTGTATCGCCACAGCGCTTGATGCCGGGGCAAAAATAGTCCTCTGTGATACCAATGGCGGATGTTTGCCCGGGGAAATAGCCCGTGGGGTAAAAGCAGTGATCAGTAAATTTGCCCCCGGGGAACTTGGTGTCCATGTTCATAATGATAGTGGTCTCGCTGTTGCTAATACTCTTGTCGCGGTTGAATCTGGGGTGACCCAAATTCAGGGGACTTGGAATGGGTTTGGAGAAAGATGTGGTAATGCTAATTTAAGTACGCTCGTTCCCTTGTTACAACTCAAAGGGAACTATTCGGTCGTCTCAGATGACGCTTTATTAAAAATAACCTCCTTTTCTCGCTATGTTGCCGAGCTTTCCAACGCACCCTTCGATGAGAAGCAGCCGTATGTGGGCCGCAGTGCCTTTGCGCATAAAGCGGGTATGCACGTAGACGCGATTCTCAAAAACCAACGCACCTTCGAACACATGGATCCGGCCGGTGTTGGCAATGAACGACGGATATTAATTTCTGATCAGGCCGGTAAGTCCAATATTCTCGAACGTATGCGGCGTTTTGCACCGTCGATTCAAAAGGACGATCCCCGTGTTCAGACAGCTATGACGGAAATCAAGGAGTTAGAGCATCGTGGGTTTCAATTCGAAGCAGCTGAAGGCAGTTTTGATCTCTTGCTATTAAGGATACTGGGAAAGTTACCCAAATGTCCCTTTGGTGTTTTGGATTATCATGTCTGGAGTGATCCGTTGCGCGGCGAGCTTGATTCAGTGGCCGTAGTGAAAGTTAAAGTCGGTCCGGAAACGGTCCAAATTGCCTCGGAGGGCTGTGGCCCGGTGAATGCCTTGGATACGGCATTACGACGGGCCCTCGAGAGTTTCTTCCCAGTATTAAGTAAAAGTGAGCTTGTGAATTATAAGGTAAGGGTGCTAGATGGTTCACATGGCACTGAGGCTGTAGTTCGTGTCATTATTGATACCCGTCTGGAGCAGGAGGTCTGGGGTACTATCGGGGTATCAAAGAATATATTAAAAGCCAGTGCTCAGGCATTACTTGACGCAATCAATTGGACTATTTGGCGAGGGTCCGAAATTCAAACGCACTAAGACGGTACACATGATGTGCCGTCTTTCATTCTTCCCTTCATTTTTTTATTTTCCCTTTATTCTTCGCCTATTTTTTCTGCGTCACAAGCTTGAACACTGTGTCATACAAGTTCCCCGCACACTTAGTTCTCTGAGTTCTCAAACTTGCTTACTAAAGGTGAAAATGCTACACTAATAAAGAGTATAATCAGGATATTTGAGTTAAAAACGATTATCCTAGGGATGGAAAGGGGAAAGAATATGGCTGTCGGGCGGAATTCCTCGGGAGCAGGCCGGACCATTTTGCTCATTATGATTGGTGCTGCTCTTGGCACTTTAATAGGATTTGGCTTAGAAAAAAACGGCATATTAGCGCCGTTTTTGCGTCCGGCAGTGATCGATATACCCTCCCATACCTACTTGGATTTCTTTTTTCTCTCGCTCTCCTTTGGCTTTCGCTTGAGTATTACAATTGCAACGATCCTGGGAGCACTTGGGGGGTATTTTTTGTCTAGGAAGGTGTAATATGCTTGTACTTGCTTCTTCATCTCCACGGCGGGCTATGTTGCTCAGTGCGGCGGGCTATACCTTTAGGATTGTTAAGGCTTCTGTTTCAGAAGAGTTGCCGGAAGGAATTGCACCGGAGAGCGGGGTTAGAGAGTTAGCTGTACGCAAAGCGCAAGCGGGTTTAACCAACTGGTTAGATCAGGGAGGAAGCATTGAGGATGTTATAATGGGGGTGGACACGATGGTAGTTCTGGACACCCGCATTTTAGGGAAACCGGAAACACAGTCTGAAGCAGAGGAAATGCTGCAAAGCCTTAGTGGCCGGACTCATGTTGTCTTGACCGGCGTAGCCTTGGTTTCCGGAACGGGAAGGTTTTTTTCCGATGTAGTGAAAACAATCGTGCATTTTCGTCAGCTCTCGGTGGATGAGATTAAGGCCTATGTGGCCGACGGAGAAGCGATGGACAAGGCCGGAGCCTACGGAATTCAGGGGGAAGCCGGAAAATTTGTCGATTCCATTGAGGGTTCATTGACAAATGTCATTGGCTTACCGATGGAATATCTCCCGGAATATCTTAGGGCGTGGGGGATTGAACCTTGAACCTCGCATTATGAATTACGGAAGGAGATTACAGAAGAACATGTTTAATTATAAATTCAGTTTACTTAGCAAGGACTTAGGAATAGATTTAGGTACGGCCAATACATTGGTACATGTTAAAGGAAAAGGGATTGTAGTACGGGAACCTTCCGTGGTGGCGATGGATATAGAGACTAAGACTCCAATGGCTGTTGGTGACAAAGCCAAAGAAATGATCGGCCGGACTCCTAGTAATATTATCGCAATCCGGCCCTTGAAAGATGGGGTTATCTCTGATTTTAACGTTACCCAAAAAATGCTGAAATATTTTATCAGTCGGGCCCTGGGGACAGATCACCCCTTTATTCGTCCGCGTGTGGTCATCTGTGTACCTTCAGGTGTTACCCCGGTTGAGGAACGGGCGGTTAACGAAGCGGCTATAGCAGCTGGGGCGAAAGACCCGATTATTTTGGATGAGCCGATGGCTTCAGCTATCGGTGCAGGCCTTCCGGTCAGTGAACCGACCGGGAATATGATTGTCGACATCGGAGGGGGGACAACGGAAGTCGCCGTTATTTCTTTAGGTGGAATTGTGACAAGTCGTTCCATTCGTGTCGCCGGTGATGAAATGGACGATTCGATTATCGCTCATATAAAGAGACGCTATAATTTAACGGTTGGGTATCGAACTTCAGAGGCGCTGAAATTAGATATCGGGTATGCCTATAAAGCTCAGCCCGGTACTTATGTAGTGCGCGGACGGGATTTATTAACCGGACTTCCTAAGACCATTGAAGTCACCTCAGAAGAAATTCAGGATGCTTTGCAGGAACCGGTTATGGCTATCGTTGATGCCGTGAAATCTTGCCTGGAAAAAACGCCGCCGGAATTGTCCGCGGATATCATGGACCGTGGGATTATGCTGGCCGGTGGCGGATCTTTACTTCGCAATCTGGACAGACTGATCTCTGATGAAACGGGTATAGCGGTTCACTTGGCGGAGGACCCACTTTCTTGTGTCGTTATTGGGACAGGGCATGTACTGGAACATGCTGATATTCTTCGTAAAATAGCCGCCTCGCAGAAGAATTAAACAGCGGGGAGGATTTTAGGTTGGGAAAAAGAGTTAACGTTACGGGAATTGCTGTTCTCGTTTTCTTTCTTATATTAAGTGTACTGATCAGTATCCGGTTAACAGGACCGGGCAATTATTTTCCCAACCCCATAGGGGTCGTTTTACAGACCGTTTTGAGCCCGTTTGAAAATCTGATTCTTCAGGTCGGGAACGGAATTCGGGACAATACGAGAGCTATTTGGAATTTCCGGGAAGTAAAAAAGGAAAATGAAGCTCTGCGCAAAAAAGTAGATCAGTTAACAAGCGATAATCTAAAACTAAAACAACAAGTTCTGGCCGGTATGCGCTTTACGGAGCTCGATCAGGGGCAATTTCGCAATCCCACGCTCGAGAAGTACGAAAAAGTGGGGGCCAGTGTTATTAACCGGAACCAAACCACTTGGTATCGGACTTTAACCTTGAACCGCGGAAGCAAGGATGGGGTTGCGGTGAATGACCCGGTCATCGGTGCTTTGGGGCTGATCGGAAAGGTTATCTCCGTTTCGCCGACCACAGCTGAGGTCTTGTTAATCTTGGATGGAGAAGGACAAGTTAGTGCGCTTGTGCACGATAGCGCAGGCAATAGTACCTTTGGAATTGTTCAAGGTACCTATAAGCGCGGTTCTCGTTTGGATTCAGAGGGGAATTTACAAATGCTTTTTAAAAGGGAAGATAATGTTAACGTTGGAGACCTCGTGCTGACGGCTGGGATTGGAGGGGTTTACCCTAAGGATATCCCAATCGGAAAAGTTGTGGAAATCCAGCTGGATTCTACAGGTTTGCTCAAAACGGCTTACATTAAACCTTTAGTTAACTTTGATGCTATTGAAGAGGCTTATATTGTTAAAAAGGCGGGGGTAAATTAATGCGTAATTTTTTGCTCGCAGTAATGTTTCTCTTAAGCCTGATTTTACCGGGAACACTCTTTCACTTTTGCTCCTGGTCGGGAATTAAACCTGATTTACTAATGTTACTCACGATCTATATGGCCATGCACCACAGTCTTCCTTCCAGTTTGTTTTGGGGACTGGGTGCAGGTTTATTAATGGACTTATATTTAGGCCGTTTCATCGGC
>JBMNTM010000086.1:0-6945 GCA_050945735.1 Desulfosporosinus sp. | reverse complement strand
TTCTTTCGTGACCGTGGATTATCGATAGCAGAGTTGGCTCGGAGCGGTCTTGTCTTTCCTGTTGTGCACCTGGAGATTAATTACCGCTCTTCAGCTTTGCATGATGATTTAGTGAGAGTAGAAACAGCCGTGCAGGAAATAAGAAAATCCTCTTTTACCCTTGCTCATCAGGTACTGCGGGTCAATGACGGAAAACTGCTTGCGGACGGTAAAGTGATATTGGCATGTGTTGTAAAGTCGGGAATGAAACCTCAACCCCAGCGGCTGCCTGAGGAGATTATAGAAGCCCTTAAAAAGTAGAACTCGTTTAAACTAAAAATTTAACTCAGACTTCGGGTAGGGGAGGCTAACTCAAGAGGTGTGTCCTTTTCGATTTAGAGAAATCAGAGCTGCAATTAAAGCGATGCTCATAGAAGCAAGCATAACCGTATGGTAAGCACCGACAAAAGCATTAATCTGCTGGAGAGGCGTTGGATTGCTCAAAGATGCCAGGAGAGAAGCTTGTCGGTTTTGAAATAAGGAAACAGAAAAGGCGATGCCGGTAACCATCCCGACATTTCGGACGAGGGCGTTTATTCCACCGGCGACACCTAATTTATTGGGCGGGACAGAACTCATAACGCTACTGTTGTTGGGAGATTGGAAAAGACCGGCGCCTAAGCCCATAAGAATGAGACCTAAAACAACCTGCCAAAACAATGAGGTGGTACTTAAAGTAGAAAGATACAAAAAGCTCAATGCGGTAACGAATAACCCACTGGTGGTTAAGATTAACGGACCAATGCGGTCAGAGACATGTCCGCTGATCGGAGCACTGATCGACAGCGTCAGGGGAAAAGCGGTCATTAGTAATCCTACTTGGGTTGGACTATATTTTAATACATGTTGGAGAAAGAAAGGCATGAGCATGGTATTGGCAAACATAGCCATGAATGAGAGAAGCCCGGTTAAATTTCCTATGAAAAAAGGACGTATTCGAAACATTGAGAGATCAATCATGGGATTTAGTACTCGAACTTCGGTATAGAAGAAGAATGCCAAACAAAGCGTTCCCAGAATTAATCCTCCAAGAATTGGGTAAGAATGCCAACCCCAGCTCTGACCATTACTGATAGCAAACATAAGACTTATCATACCTGACGTAAAAAATAGAGCGCCTACGAAATCAAAGGCCTCTTTGTTTTGTTGAGGTTTATCTTCCGGAATAATGATTTGAACAGCAAGGTAAGCAAGAATTCCTATTGGTATATTAATAAAGAATATAAAACGCCAGTTTAAGAGTCCCACTAAAATTCCGCCGAGTGCCGGGCCGGTTAGGCTTCCCAAAGCAACAACTGTTCCGGTTAAACCCAAGGCTCGTCCGCGCTTATTTGGAGGGAAGTTCGCAATAATAAGAGCTGCACTATTGGCCATCAGCATAGAAGCACCAATGGCTTGAACTATGCGCATTCCAATAAGAATCCAAATATTTGGTGCTAATGCGCACAAAGTTGAACCAAGGGTAAAGACTAAAAATCCAACAGAGAAAACTCGCCTTCGCCCTAATAGATCAGCTATCCGTCCAAAAACGGGGAGCAAACTGGAAATTGTCAATAAATAAGCAGTGACGACCCATTGTAAGATAGATAGATCTGCAGATAATTCTCCGGAAATGGTGGGTAGAGCAACATTAACGATACTGCTGTCTAAAGTTGACATGAAGGTAGCGATAGAAACTGTTGCCAAAATATACCAGCGGTAGCGCGGGGAGCTCTTTAGACCTGAAATTAAATTAATTCCGACTTGATTCACGAAATTTTCTCCTTTCATCTTTTGAAAGATCACAATAAATATTTATAAAACAAGCTGACTTAAGCCAACTGTTCCCTCTGAATATGAATATATAATAAATGTTTTAATAAATACAAATAATATCATGTTATGCGTTGGTATATTAATCTTTTTATGCTTTGGAATGTTAATCCTTTAGGCAGACCATACTAAATATACGAAGGAGGGATTTCAATTTATGAATAATCAAAATAATCAGGAATCCAAGCTCAGACCTATCGAACAACATACAACGGCAGCTTGGGCAAATATCGAGAAATTGAAAGATGTTTCAAATGTGACTATCCCTAGTGAAATTGAAGTGTATAATGCCAAGGAATGGGTCGACTCAAATCAGAAATAGTCAGTAATTATTTAATCAGCAGCGGGCAACTTGTGTGCCCGCTGCTTGGATTAATGTTCAATGTTTCTAATACTGCATTTCCGTCAAGCGTTTGTAGTTTTGATATCTTTCTAAGGCATGTTGTTCAGCTACCTGGAATAGTTCATCAGCGATATTAGGGAAGGTAGTTAATAATTGAGTGTAACGTATTTCACCGCGGATAAAGTCCTGAAAAGATGCAGATGGTTCTTTAGAATCTAAAATAAAGGGATTCTTGCCCTCTGCTTTTAACATGGGATTATAGCGGTAGAGATGCCAATATCCTGCATTCACGGCTTTCTTTTCTTCCGCAATCGATGTTCCCATACCTGTTTTAATCCCATGATTAATGCATGTAGAATAGGCAATGATGAGAGAAGGCCCTTTATAATTTTCTGCTTCCGTAATCGCCTTAATCGCTTGACCCATATTAGCTCCCATAGCAATCTGTGCTACATAGACATAGCCGTAGCTCATTGCCATCATGCCGAGATCCTTTTTACGTATTTTTTTACCTGCTGCGGCAAATTTGGCTACGGCAGCTGTAGGAGTGGATTTAGAAGATTGACCACCTGTGTTGGAATATACTTCAGTGTCCAGGACGAGGAGATTAACGTCTGCACCGGAAGCCAAGACATGGTCTAATCCACCGTAGTCAATATCATAAGCCCAACCATCTCCTCCAATTGCCCAATGTGACCGTTTGATAAGGTAATCTTTGTTAGCCAAAATAGCTTGCACGAGGGCTTTTTCAGACACGGAAACGGTTTTGAGAGCAGCTAATAACTTTGCCGCCGCAGACTTTGAGGCTTCCCCATCATTCCTTGCTGCCAGCCATTCCTGGAAAGCATCCCTAAGGTTTTCAGGAAGGGGAGTCTCCAAGGCTTGTCTTATTATACTTGCCAAATTGTCCTGGAGTTGTTTAAAACCAAGGTACAATCCGTAAACGTATTCCGCGTTATCTTCAAATAATGAGTTAGCCCAGGCCGGTCCCTTGCCTTCAGTATTTGTATTGAAGGGAATGGAAGGAGCACTGGCGCTGTAGATTGAAGAACAACCTGTGGCATTACCTATTACCATCCGGTCACCAAATAGTTGAGTAATAAGCTTGATATAGGGTGTTTCACCACACCCTGGGCAAGCGCCGCTAAACTCAAAGAGCGGTCGCAGAAACTGACTGCCTTTTACAGTTTTCGGATCCATTACGCCGTTCTTTTCCGTAACTCCGAGTGTAAAGAACCAATTATCCGATTGGGCATCGATTTGAGTTTGCGCGGGCAGCATGATCAGGGCTTTGCCCGGTGCCGGACAGATATCAGCACAATTACCACATCCCGTACAATCCAGCGGATCAACCTGGATACGATAGTGATAGTTTTCTAATCCTTTGCCAATTGCTTTCTTTGTCTCAAAACCAGCCGGGGCTTGGGACTTCTCTTCGTCGTTTAGTAAGAAGGGCCGAACAGTGGCGTGCGGGCAAATAAAGGAACACTGGTTGCATTGGATACACTTTTCAATTTGCCATTCGGGGATCATCACAGCAATCCTGCGTTTTTCATAAGCCGTTGTACCCATGGGGAAAGAACCATCCTCCATGCCCACGAATGTACTGACGGGAAGATTGTCTCCTTCGTTTCGAGCCATGGGACGATGAATATTCTTTATAAAATCAGGTTCATCAACTGTCGGGGTCATTTTTTCCTCGGCAGTGGTCCAGGACTGGGGAACAGTAACTTTTTGTAAAGCTTCCATACCTCGATCCACAGCCGCAATATTCATGTCTACTATCTTTTGTCCCTTACTGCCGTAAGTTTGGACAATAGATTCTTTTAAGTACTTTACTGCGTCTTCGATTGGAATAACATTTGCTAACTTAAAGAAGGCTACCTGCATAATCATATTGATCCGATTGCCTAAACCAATTTCGGAGGCAATACTGACTGCATCAATAATATAAAAATTAATATTATTTTGGGCGATATAACGTCGGAGCGAAGCTGGGAGTTCCCTATCTAATTCTTCCGGTTTCCAGTCACAATTCAAAACAAACACACCGTTAGGCTTAAGCCCATCTAATAAATCGTAGTTATAAATGAATGATTTATTATGGCAGGCAATATAGTCTGCATAATAAACAAAGTAAGTGGACTTGATGGGCTTATTGCCAAAACGCAAGTGGGAAATAGTTGTACCGCCGGATTTTTTACTATCATAGGCAAAATAACCTTGGGCATATAATGGAGTTTGATCGCCAATGATTTTAATGGCGGATTTGTTGGCCCCAACAGTTCCATCAGAACCCAAGCCGTAGAACTTACAACTGATCGTTCCTGCGGGAGCCGTTTCAACATGTTTTTCTTGGGGAAGAGAAGTGTTAGTCAAATCATCGGTAATTCCAATGGTAAACCTATCTCTTGGCTGCTCTAGTTTGAGATTGTTAAAGACCGCAATGATCTGAGCAGGACTGGTATCCTTAGAACCTAAACCATAACGACCGCCAATGATCAGTGGTTTTATTTCACTATTGTAAAAGAGATGAATAACATCAAGGCATAAAGGTTCAGCAAGAGCTCCCGGCTCTTTGGTACGATCAAGGACAGCAATTTTCTTAACAGTTTTAGGGAGAACGTTAAAGAAGTATTTTTCAGAAAATGGTCGATAGAGGTGAACCTTAATAACTCCAACTTTTTCTCCTTTAGCCATGAGGTAGTCAACAGTTTCTTCAATCGTTTCGCAAACTGAGCCCATGGCGACGATAATATATTCGGCATCCGGGGAACCGTAGTAATTAAAGGGATGATATTCCCTGCCGGTAATTTTTTTAATTTCCTGAAGATAGCTTTCCACAATGTCCGGTACTCTTTGATAAAAAGGGTTAGCAACTTCCCGGCCTTGAAAATAGATATCGGGGTTTTGGTTGGTCCCTCGGACAACCGGATGTTCCGGTGATAAAGCACGGTCGCGAAAGGCCTGGATAGCCTGCCAGTCGACAATCTTGGCAATGTCTTGTTCATCGATCACTTCGATTTTCTGAATCTCGTGTGAGGTTCGGAATCCATCGAAAAAATGTACAAAAGGAACACTGGATTTAATAGCACTAAGATGGGCTGCATAAGCTAAATCATGAGCTTCCTGAACATTTGAAGAAGCAAGCATGGCAACGCCGGTTTGCCGACAGGCCATAACATCTTGTTGGTCACCAAAGATAGACAAAGAATGTGTAGAAATTGCACGAGCAGCTACGTGAAAAACGGCCGGCAATAGTTCTCCTGCAATTTTATACATATCGGGGATCATTAAGAGCAGACCTTGGGATGAAGTGTAAGTAGTTGAGAGGGCCCCTGCTGCCAAAGAACCGTGCAAGGCTCCGGCGGCACCGGCTTCTGACTGTAATTCAGAGACTATTACCGGTTGTCCAAATAAATTCTTTCTTCCATGTGCAGACCACTCGTCAACACCTTCTGCCATCGGAGTAGACGGAGTAATCGGAAAGATCGCGGCCACCTCAGTCAGGGCATAAGAAGCCAATGCGGCAGCTTCATTTCCATCCATAGTTTTCATTATTTTACTCACGCGGATAGTCCTCCTTCATTTATGGTTTGTGTTTTACTCAGCTTTGGTTGTATTTTACACAGCTTTAACCTATTATCTTATTATTGGAAGAATATAATTCATTATCTGTTTTTTGCGGCTGGCTAATTCAATGTGCCAAGGTTTTAAGGAGGGAGGGACAAGCATTGGGTAAAAAAAATTACTATGCGGTTAAAGAAGGGGCTGAGAGAGGGATTTTTAATAACTGGCCGGAATGTCTGGCATCTGTCAAGGGGTACAAAGGTGCAGTGTATAAAGGGTTTGAAACGGAAGTTGAAGCCCTTGAGTGGTTAAATGATGGTAGTAATAAGGTTTCACCCGATTCCATAGCTTCTTATGACTATGAAGTTTATACCGACGGGAGCTATTATCAGGGCAAGTATTCCTATGGTTATGCCTTTATCAAGAATGGCCAAATTGTTATTGAAAGTAGTGGGGTCGGGGAAGATCCCGAAGCAGCAAGTATGAGAAATGTCGCCGGTGAACTGGCAGCCGTAGTACATGCAGTGGAAAAAGCGAAAACACTTAATGCCCGTATTCTGATTTATCACGATTATTCCGGAATTTCTCATTGGGTTACCGGAGCTTGGCAAGCGAAAAATCGCTTTACTCAAGCCTACGTCGCATTTATGAAAGTACATCAGGGTTTATACCAATTTAGAAAAGTAACCGGTCATTCAGGAGACCGATTTAATGATTACGTAGACCGGCTGGCTAAAGAAGCTTTGGGAATAAGTGATAAGTAGCTAAATGAAGAGTTGGAGGTCAGAGGTCAACGCATCGCTTAAGTATTCCTTTGCCGTGATAACCTCAACTTCAGGTAACAGTTCATCTTCCTTAAAGCCCATGACATCAACCGATAATTTACATCCGTAAAATTTAACTCCTTTTTTCCTTGCGCCATTGAGAAAGTCTGTAAGAGAGGGAGTTTTGTCCTCTTCCATCATCTCCTGAAGCATTTGTTTGCCTAGTCCGGCCATGTTCATTCTGGAGAGGGGTAATTCTTCAGGTCCTCTGGGAGTGACTAGTCCGAACATTTTTTCGTATAAACTTTTATCTTCGGATGTTCCTTTTTCTGGATCACGGACTAAGAATAGTCCCCAAAATGCAAAAAAAATGGTTACGTCTACTTTTAACTCTCGGGCAGAGTTGGCAAGTACCAG
>JBMNTM010000085.1:0-6981 GCA_050945735.1 Desulfosporosinus sp. | reverse complement strand
GGGTTTGTTGTTATTTCCATTATACCATTTTTGGTGGTTTTCTTGTTGCTTTAAGCCTTATTTCTGTGATTTATAGTGGGTTTATTCCCTATAAAGGGACTGGGAAAGTTGAGTTAATATTTTCTATTCATGTCATTACCAGAATTAATTTATTGGATTAAAATTAATAAAATACTTATAAATTTAATTTAGGGCCATTTTCCTTTAACCATTGGCGCATTTTCTTATAATCACTAATCTGGGTTCCAACGAGCAGCCAAAATTCCGGCGAGTGATTCATTTGTTCTAAATGACAAAGTTCATGCACAACAACATAGTCGACAATAAATTCCGGTGCCATGACCAACTTCCAATTGAAATTAAGATTTCCTTTTAAGGAGCAACTTCCCCATCTCGTTTTCTGATTTTTAAATCTTACGGTATTGTACTGAACTCCCATTTTATTTGCAAAGAATTCCAGCCTCTTAGTGATTATTTCCTTTGCTCTGCTAATATACCACTGCTTAAGTTTTCTCTGAATCTCATCTCGTCTCTTTTCGATTGGGATAGCTTCATTAATAGATACTAGAAATTGACCGTCTGTTAGATTGACGGTTGTGCTGCCACCTTTATGTTCCAGTACTTTGAGTGGATAGCTCTTTCCCATAAATAAGAGCCTTTCACCACTAATAAACTCTCGTTCTGCCGGTAACTGCATTTGTCGCTGGCGATAACCCTCAACCTTATTAAAGATCCATTTTCGCTTCTTTTCGACTAGCGAAATAACATCGCTCTCATTCATAAAAAAAGGTGCCACGACCTGTACTCCATCTGCACCAATCCTTATAATAACATGCTTAGCCCTATGGCTTTTTCGAATTGAATAGGAAATTATTGTATTATTGTTCTGTAGTATTAGCATAATATCAAGCCCTTATAGACATATACTAAGCAGTCAACATAATACTATGGCAAAACGTATCGGATTACAAGCGGTACTTCGGTCTTAACCCAGTAAGAAAATTGCTTGGAAAAATGCATTCTTGTCCAACTTAAAAAGTATGATAAAATCTAATATAAATAATTTAGTAAAACAAAATGCTTACTATATATAAGGAGTCTTGGATTGATGCTAAAAGGTCAAAAGATATCGATACGTCCAATCGAAGAAGATGACATTGATACAATGTACCAATGGTATAATGATCAAGAGGTAAACTTATGGTCCAGCGGGGCTTGGCCCTTGAATACACTACAAAGCAAAGAACAACTCGCGGTAAAGTTTCTTGACAGTTCGCCAGATACTTACCGCTATGCTATTTTGGCTGAAAACGAACAGCTTATTGGAACCATAGGTTTTACAGAAATCAATACCCCTGCCCAATCAGTCAGGCTTTTTCTTGTTATCGGGAATAAAACATATTGGGGGAAAGGCTACGGCACAGATGCGTTAATTACCTTTTCCCGCTTCCTTTTTTCTCAATGGAATTTCCACAGGATTTCACTGGATACTTGGGATAGAAACGTTAGAGCTATTAAAGTTTATGAAAAAGTGGGTTTCAAAATTGAAGGTCGTCAGCGTGAAGCTCGTTTTGTATTAGGAAACTATCATGACGCTATCCTTATGGGTTTATTGCGAGAAGAATTCTACTCCTTACATGGTAAATCTTCGCAGGGCCAATTAAAGGGTTGTCAAAAACAATAGTCTGGAGTAAACTATAGTTAATAGAATATATATATCCTCTGGGGTTGGGTGTAATTCCCTACCGGCGGTAAAGCCCGCGAGCCTTTTGGCAGACCCGGTGACATTCCGGGGCCGACAGTAAAGTCTGGATGAGAAGAGGAACAGGTAATTAAGAGGCGTTTTAACGCTTTATTTTTGGCTTTTGTTCAAAACACCCAGAGTGGATACTTTTGGGTGTTTTTTAATTCTAAATATTAATGTTGTTACGCTAGGAAGTTTTCTTTATTCTTTTTGATTTTTTGGAGACGCTAAGGTTAGGCGCGAAGGATTTGAAAGGTTGGCAGGAGCTTTATGCAGTTATCAAGTCCGTTTAATTTAAAGGATAAAAAATTCATGAAACGAGCACTCGACTTAGCCGACCAAGCTATGGGGAGAACCAGTCCTAACCCACTGGTTGGCTGTGTCATCGTTAAAAATGACCATATTATCGGAGAAGGGTATCACCATAAGGCGGGTACCCCTCACGCTGAGATCCATGCTCTCGCGGCTGCGGGAGAACATGCGCGCGACGCTACAGCTTATGTTACCTTGGAACCATGTTCTCATTTTGGACGAACCCCGCCCTGCGCAGAAGCACTAATCAGCGCCGGGATTAGAAGAGTTGTCGTCGCTATGCAAGATCCAAACCCAGTTGTCTCCGGTCGTGGAATAGCTCGTTTACGTGAAGTCGGAATTCAAGTAGACGTAGGTCTAATGTTTGATGAAGCCTCCCTTCTTAATGAAGTCTTTGTCAAAGTGATAACGACAGGCCTTCCCTTTGTTGTTTACAAAACAGCGATGACCCTGGATGGTAAAATTGCCACTGAGACTGGAGATTCACGTTGGGTTAGTACGGAAATTTCCCGGCAATATGTCCATCAGTTACGTGATAGGTACGATGTTATTTTGGTGGGAAGTGAAACTGTCATACAGGATGACCCTGCCCTCACTTGTCGTTTTCCCGGTGGACAAGACCCTGTCAGACTTATCGTCGATGGGAAATTACGCATTGCCGAAAATGCTAAGGTACTCACCTCCTCAGCTTTCAGCCCCTGTGTTATCGCTACAACTCAAGCGGCCTCACCCGAGAAGATGGAGCGTCTTAAGCGCCTCCCCGGGATTGAAGTGTGGCAATATGACACACGTCGACATGTCCCACTGGAAAAACTGTTATGTGATCTTGTTAGTCGCGGTTGGACCAGTGTATTGTTGGAAGGCGGCGGCGGACTGGCGGGCACACTAATTCAAGAACTTCTCGTTGATAAAGTAGAGTTTTTTATTGCGCCAAAACTTGTTGGGGGAAACGGTCCTTCTCCACTTTCGGGTTTACATATTCAGTGTATGGGAGAAGCCATCGCAATTAAAAATCTCTCCATTGATATGTATGCGGATGATATTCATGTAATTGGTTATCCGGAAAAAACCGTAGTCAAAACTGAGAAGTCATAAGGCGGACGTCTGTGTTATCTGAAATCAGATTTTCATTCCATGAGAGGTGATATTTGTGTTTACGGGAATTATAGAGGAACTGGGCTTAGTCCGTAGCGTTCGTCTCTTACCAGAATCCGGACAGCTTACTATCGAGGGAAATAAAGTCCTTAATGGGACACAAATAGGAGACAGTATCGCTGTCAACGGTGTTTGCCTGACCGTGATTCACCAAAGCGAGCGTGAATTTACTGTGGATGTGATGGCGGAAACGTTGGCAAAAACAAATCTTGCTGATCTTAAAAATGGGAGCCGTGTCAACCTGGAGCGTGCATTACAGCTACAAACCCGTTTAGGTGGACATTTAGTCAGTGGGCACGTAGATGGTGTTGGCAATATTCGCAGCATCGCTCCTTGGGGGATCGCTCAAGTATATGAAATCAGCGCACCATCTTCCCTACTATCCTATATATTGCCAAAAGGGTCAATTGCAATTGATGGTATTTCATTAACAGTGATTAAAGTTGAATCTAACCTTTTTACAGTCTCCCTTATTCCACATACGTTTGAGCAAACAACACTGGGATTTAAGAAAATTGGTGCCAGCGTAAACATAGAAACAGACCTTATCGGCAAGTATGTTGCGCGATTCATGGGTATAAACACAACAACAAAGAAAACCAAACAAGATCTTTCCCTGGGCTTTTTGGCGGAACACGGATATCTCTGAACATTTGAACACGGAGATAATTAGTTTTAACCGTCAAAATCCAGGTTAATTGTAAAGGAGTGAAGGACATGGCATTTAATACAATTGAAGAAGCCTTAGAAGACATAAGGCAAGGCAAAATGATTGTTATGGTAGATGATGAAGACCGTGAGAACGAAGGGGATCTGGTCATGGCCGCTGAGATGGTAACCCCGGAAGCAATTAATTTTATGGCAACCTATGGGCGAGGGTTGATTTGCGTTCCAATGACCAAGGAACGGATTCATGCCCTGGAACTGGAACCGATGGTAAGCTATAACACAGATCCTCATGAGACAGCCTTTACGGTAAGCGTTGATTCTGCAAAGTGCTCCACAGGAATCTCCGCTTTTGAACGTGCGCAAACCGTCAAAACTTTAATGAATCCTAATAGTCAACCAAGTGATTTGCGTCGGCCGGGCCATATCTTCCCGCTTCAAGCCCGCGAAGGGGGGGTTTTAGTACGTGCCGGACACACGGAAGGTTCAGTTGATTTAGCTCGTCTGGCCGGACTTCAACCGGCAGGCGTCATCTGTGAGATTATGAATGATGACGGAACAATGGCAAGAGTACCAGATTTGAAGCTTTTTGTTAAAAGGCATAATCTTAAACTCATCACCCTTAAAGATCTGATTTATTATCGCCGCCAATCAGAAAAACTGATAGAAAGAATTGAAAGTATTCAACTCCCAACCAGTTTTGGGAACTTTACGGGAGTTGGCTATTTAAGTATTCTCGATCGAAAAGAACACATTGCCTTAATTAAAGGGACGGTTGGTGATGGTAAGCCAGTACTCGTCCGGGTTCACTCTGAATGTTTAACGGGTGATGTTTTCCATTCCCGACGCTGTGACTGTGGAGACCAATTGACAGCAGCATTAGAAGAAATCGAGCGTGAAGGACGCGGTGTATTTCTCTATATGCGTCAGGAAGGGCGTGGAATCGGGTTGTTGAATAAACTAAGGGCGTATAAACTCCAGGAAGAAGGACAAGACACAGTCGAAGCAAACTTGACTTTGGGGTTTCCTGAAGATTTGCGTGATTACGGTGTAGGTGCACAAATTTTAGCGGACCTCGGAATTTCCAAAGTTCGCTTAATGACGAATAATCCGCGAAAAATTGTGGGTCTTGAAGGGTATGGTTTGAAAGTTGTAGAACGCGTTCCTATTGAGATCCCATCCAAACCAGAAAACTCTGTTTATCTCTGTACCAAAAAAGTTAAAATGGGACATATGTTAACAGGAGTTCGTTAGAAGTTCGTTAGGAGTTAGTTAAACAAAAGATGCAAATTAAATGCTATTAGACTTAAGAAGCGAAAGGGTGATGGGAGTATGAAAATATATGAAGGAAACCTACTGGCCCAAGGGTTAAAGATTGGAATAATTGCTGCACGTTTTAATGAATTTATTACGCGTAAATTAGTGGATGGTGCAATTGATGCCCTACAACGACACGGGATATTTGAAGATGATATTGAACTGGCTTGGGTCCCGGGAGCCTTCGAAATCCCTCTCGTAGCTCAAAAAATGGCAAACTCTAAGCGCTATGATGCGGTCGTTTGTCTCGGTGCCGTTATTCGCGGTGCCACTCCTCATTTTAATCTTGTCAGTAATGAAGTAAGTAAAGGAATTGCCCAAGTGGGTTTGCGCGCCGGGGTTCCCATAATTTTTGGTATCTTAACTACCGACAATATTGAACAAGCTGTCGAACGTGCTGGAACAAAGGCTGGTAATAAAGGCTTTGACGCTGCTATGACTGCAATTGAAACAGCAAATTTGCTTAAATCAATCTAACTTATACGTTTTATAACAATTAATGTAACCAATTATTATTATCATTTGTATTATTTGGAAAATAGTCCACAAAAATAATTTGTCAAAAGGCATAATTTTTACTACATTATATGTAGTGAAAATTATATTAGATAAGGGGTTGAGTGCATGACTTCCAACCTTAGTGCCCCGGATAAGGAAAGTGCTATGCTAGAAGCTGCACGCTCAGGTAATGAAGAGGCCTTAAACCAGATTATTCAATACTATGAACCCGAAGTTCGTAAGATTGCCTATAAATTTTTTTTGCCAAAGGCAGATTATGATGATCTGATACAAGAAGGACGAATTGCAATTTATCGAGCCGTATTGTCTTATGATACAAACTCTGACATTCCCTTCCTTCATTTTTTAAGAATGGTAATTAAACGTAAAATAATCGATTGCGTACGTAAGTTTACTCGTCGAAAACACGCTAATTTCAATAATGCTTGTTCCTTAAACAACGTGCTTTCTCAGTCGGAGAAATTATCTTTTATCTCCCTACTAACAAACATCGAAGACCCCGCTACAATGATAATTGCAAATGACGAGGCACGTTCCATGATTCATTACCTAAATAAGGACTTGTCTAATTTGGAACGTCTGGTTTTTAAAGATTATTTCCTACAAGGATACAAACAACATGAAGTATCTGAACGTTTGGGACTACCTCCCAAATCTTTAGACAACGCGATACAAAGAATTAAACGAAAAACTTTAAAGTATATATCTCGCCAACTTGCAGGCTGAACTCGAGATTTGAAGTTCATGTTCAAGGTTCAAGGTTCAAGATATATTATCTTTACACGTGTATAATTCTACCATGCTTATAGAGAATTAAACTCAATGTTAGGAAAAAATCCTATTTTTTTCTTGAGGAGGATACCGATGCATTCGATTCCCAGTTTTGTTTTTTCCTTGCGAATGAAGCTGTTAAAGTTGAAAAAACATAAACTTGCAGTTAATCTAAGCATTGTGTTTGTAATAGTGATCTCAGTTTTTGGACCAACGGTTTATAAAGAAAGTTGGCTTAATCCTTTCAGTACACTCGGTGTCCCCAATCAGGAACTTCATCCGCGGGCAATTAGTATGATCGGAATGATTAATTCTGATGATCCTTCTCATCCTCTATACTACACAAATAAACGAAAAATTCAGGAACTGATGCGCTGTTTAGAGCGTGCAAAACCCCTCTCTGCATCAGAACAAGCCCAACTCAGCTTGGAGAATCAAAAGATAAAATATTTTACATTACATCGGGAGTCCTCAAGATACCATACAGAGGAAGATTA
>JBMNTM010000084.1:0-7037 GCA_050945735.1 Desulfosporosinus sp. | reverse complement strand
CGGCCTGTCGAAAAAGGTCTAGCCATTCTGATACAGTGAGTAATTGAGAAACCCCATAAAAGTCTACTATTGTTTTTAATTCTTCCGCCGCAAGGAAATTCTCAAGTACCATTTCAATTGCCAGGAAAACGCCGGTCGGTTTAAGCACTCTTTTAAATTCCGGTATGCTTAAGGAGACCTTCGTAAACGCTGTCACAGATTCTGAGAGAATAAAATCAAATAATTGCGCCCCAAAAGGTAAATTTTCAGCACTCCCACAGATAACATTCACCGCTGAATTTACAGCTGAAAATCTTTGTTTTGCTTTTTCTAACATTATCTGATTATTATCCAGGCAAGTAACCGGGCAGCGGTACTTTTCAGCAAGGTATGCAGCAGTCTGACCTGTACCACAGCCCACGTCAAGGATTGACTTTTCCGGCGTGATGTCTTCCCTGGCTAAAATCCTTTTGCTAAGTTGAAGACCCCCGGGGTGAGCCCCGCCGACTCCTAAGGATACCAAACAATCGAAATAGGAGTAATTCAAGTTGCAGTCACATCCCAGTATCAAAATAACTATATTATATTATTATTGAAAGTAAAAATTGACACTTGTTGCGAAGCTGCATATAGTTTTTTCGACCGGATGTAAGCCAAGGGTGCGTGTGTATATGAGTGTTATTGGAACAGACCGCTGGTTAGTTGAATTATACCGGCAGCCCATTAAATTATGTGAACAACTGGAGGCGTATTTCGAAGGTGCTCAAGCTTACGAAATCTATGATTATTTAGCACTGCATGGAATGTATGGTCCCCTCAAGCAGGGCAGCGAACAAGTAAGAAAGTTACAGGAAAATAACGTATGGGCAATTGTAGAAAATGAAATGAAACAGCTTGCCGAAATGTGGGAAGGGCCAAAGGTGCCGGTCTTTATCTTTCCAGCCGACCCAAACAACCAAAGCATTAAGACTGAGTTTCAGGGAAAAGCCGGCCTGGCCTTTCCGGATAAACTATTTTTATTTATATCAGCCGATAACTCGGAAAAGGAAATAAGATCCTTATTTACCCATGAATACAACCATGTCTGCCGCTTATATAAATTCCCAAAAAGGGAAGCAGATTATCTATTGCACGACACAATTGTATTAGAAGGGTTAGCGGAAAATGCAGTGCGTGAAAGATTTGGTGAGGAGTATACAGCAAGCTGGACAGCTTATTATTCACCTGAGCAGTTGGAGACAATCTGGAACAAACTAATACACCCAAACAGTGATTTAGCGAGAACGGATCCGAAACATCAAGCAATCCTCTATGGCCTGGATTCTTATCCCAAAATGGCCGGGTACTGTGTTGGGTACTATATAGTAAAGAAATATCTTGAAGCAAATAGCCTAACATCTAATGCTCTGCTTCATACCCCAACTGATCAGTTTGCTTTGTTTTTCCATTAATCACTAAATAGGAGGCAACCTCCGACATAAACGAAAAGACTGAGGGCCAAAGGCGCCTTCAGTCTTTCTATTATAACAATGTTTTTGAATAACCGTTAAAACTCAAAATAAGATTAGTATTATTCTCTATGTATTCCTCTTTTTTTGAGGTTATTGCATTATCATGATATTATGTGCTAATATAACATTATCATTATGCTATCCCACGTAGTAATACTTACGAAAGGGGGCTTAATCATTAAAAAAAGGGGCTTAATACTTAACAAGCTATATTCTAACCCATAAAAGGAAGGAAGTATAAAAAGGAGGAAGTAACTTTGGATAGTAAAAAAGGCATTATTTTTACTGGCGCAGTCATTGGCATTCTTGCTGTCCTCTTAGTTCGCTTTGGTAATCCTGTTAATATGGGAATTTGCGTCGCCTGCTTTATCCGGGACACAAGCGGAGCCTTGGGATTGCATCGTGCAGACGTTGTCCAGTACATCCGTCCGGAAATCATCGGCATCGTCTTAGGTGCTTTTTTCATGGCCCTTGGCAAAAAGGAATTTGATGTGCGAGGCGGCTCCTCACCTTTCATCCGCTTTATTCTCGGTTTCGTAGTTATGATTGGCGCTTTAATGTTTTTAGGTTGTCCACTCCGCATGGTCTTAAGAATTGGGGGCGGTGACCTTAATGCCCTGATTGGTCTGGTTGGATTCGCAGCAGGAATTATCATCGGGATTATTTTCTTAAAAAGCGGCTTTAGTCTTAAGCGGACTTATAAGCTTTCTAAACTCGAGGGATACCTTTTTCCAATGTTTAATATCGGTCTTCTGATCCTTCTCCTCACGGCACCGGCCTTTATCTTTCTTAGTCAAAAAGGCCCGGGGGCTGCGCATGCGCCCGTGTGGATCGCTCTGGCCGCAGGCTTGATTGTCGGTCTCTTAGTGCAACGCACAAGGTTATGTATGGTGGGTGGTATTCGCGACATTATTCTTTTTAAAGATACCTATTTAATTTTAGGATTTATCTCAATTATTGTTTTTGCCAGCTTGGCAAATCTATATTTTGGTTTTTATAAGCTTGGTTTTACCGGCCAATCCATTGCCCATGCTGATGGATTATGGAATTTTCTCGGCATGACGCTCGCCGGCTGGGGGTCTGTGCTTTTAGGCGGCTGTCCTTTAAGACAGCTTATTCTGGCTGCCGAAGGAAATGTTGATTCCGTGCTTACTGTTTTAGGGATGTCTGCCGGAGCGGCCTTTGCCCATAATTTTTCCCTTGCCGCCAGTGCCCAAGGCCCTTCCCCGAACGGAAAGATCGCCGTACTGATCGGTTTTGCTCTCGTATTGCTGATATCTTGTTTCAACCTGAAGCAAGATATGAAAGTGAACATTAAAGGAGGCGTGAAAGTTGACGCAAATTGATGCCAGAGGAGTGTCCTGTCCCCAACCGGTATTGATGACCCAAAAGGCCCTGCAAACCGGCTCAACTGAGGTAACCGTGCTGGTTGACAGTAAAACAGCTAAATCAAATGTGGAAAGATACCTGAACTCAACCGGCTATACTGTTAACACTGTCACACGCGCTGACGACGCGAACACCTATGAAATACGGGCAAAGAAGAAGTAGTCTATGGAATACATTATCTTGTTTTACACCAATTCAGCAGCCATAAAATTTGTTAAATTTTTAAAGAACTTAAATCTGGCCGGTGAATTAATCCCTTTACCGCGCAAGTTGACATCCAGTTGCGGTATGGGCGTAAAATTACACTATAGCGGTGATCTTGCCACGCTCATTTCCGACGAAATCGAGAAGATCTATACTGTGCAAGGAAAACGATACGAATTAGTTTATCGTGCTGCAGAATAAGGAATGGTTTTATGGACGGATTATATTTAGATAATGCGGCTACTTCTTTTCCTAAGGCGCCTGGCGTAGCTGAAGCCGTAGCCGGTTTTTTGACTAATATTGGCTGTAATGTTAATCGCGGGCTTTACACAGCATCCTTCGAAGCCGCCAATATTGTCTATGAAACGCGGGAACTGCTCTGTTTACTATTCAATTTTCCCAAACCGGAAAACGTTATTTTTACGAAGAATATTACGGAAAGCCTTAATGTTATCCTGAAAGGATTGTTAAAACCAGGCGATCATGTGATTATTTCTTCCCTGGAACATAACGCGGTTACGCGTCCCCTTGCTTCTTTGGCAGAAAAAGGGTTTGCACTATCCACGGTGCTTTGTAATAACAAAGGTGAACTGCGCAGCGGCGATATATGCCGCCATATGCGGCCGAATACAAAAGCCGTGATTATGACTCATGCTTCCAATGTCAGTGGCACGATCTTACCTTTAGAAGAAGTCGGCAGACTATGCCAGAAGCATAATTTGTTTTTTATTGTGGATAGTGCCCAGACAGCCGGTTGCTTAAATGTGGATTTTGTAAAGTTAAAGGCCGATGCCTTAGCCTTTACAGGCCATAAAGGACTCCTGGGCCCACAGGGAATAGGCGGCTTTTATCTAAATGACAAATTAGCCTCTCTGGTTGAACCTTTGATTGAAGGTGGAACGGGCAGTGACTCAGAGAGTATCCTGCAACCAAATTATATGCCTGATCGCTTTGAAGCGGGCACCTTAAACCTCCCTGGTATTTACGGGCTTAATGCCGCGCTTAAATACTTAATGTCCGAAGGCCTTGCGGCCATCAGAGAAAAAGAGTGCCACCTGGTTCAGAGATTTATCGAGAAAGTGCAAGATATTCCAGGTGTTCAGCTCATTGGCCCTGAACAAAAACAAAGCCGGACAGGGATTGCTTCCCTAAACTTCTTGCAGCTGGATAATGCCGAAGTTAGTTACCGCTTGTTTAAAGAATTCGGAATAATGACCCGCTGCGGACTTCATTGTTCTCCATCCGCGCATCACACGTTTGGTACCTTTCCGCATGGCACCTTACGCTTTAGTTTCAGTTCTTTTAATTCCCTCCAGGATGTCGATTATGCTATTAATTCCTTAGTCCATGTGTTCTCCGGCCCCTAGACCGCGAGAATACGCTCAAGAGACTTAAACGGTGGCTTGAGACAATGAGCATGGTCACCGATATTACGCACTTTTAAGAAAGTAGTTAGTACGTGCAGCCTCTCTAGCCTACGCTTTTGCTCAGAGATGAAAGCTTCCTAACTTAATAAACGAAAAGACTGAAGGCCTAAGGCAGCCTTTCAGTCTTTTTAACTATACAATGTTTTTGAATAACCATTTAATTCTTAAAAAATAAGACTAGATAAGAAAGAGCGGCAGCAAGGCCAATGTGGCAATCGCACCTAAGGCAATTCCGGCGCCAAAACCGGGACGAAACCAACCATAGCTAAATCCACCTAAATCTCTGGTACAGTTAAGTGGCTGCAAATATACTCTGTTATGGTCAACATTTCTAATAATACCGCGGTGGATTCTGCCGTCATGCGTCCGGATCTCAACAGCTCTACCCCTGCACCGTTGGCAGAGTGCATAACATTCTGCAACTGACATTTTGTCACCTCCATATAATGCAAATCTAATGGACCATATGATAGTGTATGTTTTCCAAACCATAAATGAGCCATTATTTTCCAATAAGGAAGCGCCGCTGCTTTGCACCAAATTATGTCTAATAATATGCTGCATCGGTTATGTTTATAAAAATGAGGCACCCGAATAATGGAAGGCTATAGAGCGCAGGGCCTTGCCCGGTGCGTTATTAAGAAGTCCAAGGTGTGATTATATTACCAGACTTTGACTTTGCCTGTTGACAGCAATATTTCGAATAAGTATACTATAGACAGAACGAACGTTCTCGGGCAGGGAACAGTTCGCGTAATCTCTACCTGCCCAGAGATACGTGAATCACTTCTCCAGCAAGCAGTCGGCAGGAGCCGGCTGCTTTTTAATTCGGGAACGTTTGTTAGTTTATTAAAAGGAGGTGTGAACAAAGATGGCTGTCATAGCAAGTGCCAAAGACACCGTATTCGTGGTAACCTACCAAACCGGTTTAACCACGGAGGGCTCACCAAAACTTAGTCAGCGCAGCTTTCCCAATGTGAAATCTGACGCCCTCGATCAAGACATCTATGATGTCGCAGTGGCCCTTTATTCGCTTCAGGACTACCCGCTCATCAACGTCCGTCGCGATAACCGTTTTGACCTCACGGAGTAAAGCGTGGTCTATAAGAAAGTGTCAGAGTAAAAGAATGGTCAAGCGGCAGTTTGCGGATTGATCATTAGGGAAAGGAGGAAAAACCATGGCTACTACAAGTCAGAAAGTCTTACGGATGACCTTTAATAATGCCCTGGGAAGTGCGGTAAGCTTCACACTGCCGGAACCCAAAGAAGATTTGACAGGAGCAGAGATCGAAGCCGTCATGGATCAGATCATTGCCAAAAATATTTTCTTGACCGCCGGCGGCGAGCTTGTTTCCAAACGTGATATCAAGATCATTGATACGACAACCAATGATCTGTATGATATGCCGGTAGCGTAGGCGCTACCCTTAACCGGGGAGGAGATGGAACAATTGAAGTTCCTCTTCCTCCCCGGAGAATCACTTCGAGAAATCACCGGCATAAACCAATAATTAAGAAGTTATAGAAAGGAAGGGAATCGCATGGAAGAGATGCTGAAGCTCGTAGGTAATTTTGGCTTTCCGATCGTGGTAAGTGCCTATTTGCTGGTAAGAATCGAAAAGAAACTTGACGAACTATCCGCGAGCATCACGGAACTCGCCAAGGCTGTTGCCGTCCTGAAAGTATAGCATTATCACCGTTCAGCAAGTCCTACAAAAGTACGGCGCTCCGGCAAGAAGGTGCCGGTAAACGCGGCCATGATTCGGGAGTGGCATAAAACCAGGGGGTGGAGTGATATCGGCTATCACTTCGTAATTCTGCCGGATGGCCGCTGTGAAGAGGGAAGACCCTTATATCGGCCGGGAGCACATTGCAATGTCGGCCATCGTAATTTTATCGGCATCGGCGTCTGTCTGGTAGGAAATTTCAGTGAGACGGAAGTACCGGACGCCCAACTCCTTGGCCTAATCAATAAAGTCGTACAGTTAATGGAAGCTTTTAAGCTGAAAGCCTGCGACGTCGAATTACACCGCGATGTACCAGGGTCTGCCACGGAATGTCCGGGACGTTATTTTCCAGCGGATATTTTCATGCAGGAACTGAAAGCACATGCCATATAAACTGAGCATCTAATGTAAGGTATAGGCTATATCATAAGATCATTATGCTATAGCCTATACTGATCCTTTAAGGTGACTAAACAGGGAAATATCGCTCCTTTAGAGGGAAAATCAGCAACATCATTATAATTTGCCATTGCTATAAATTAACTAGTTGCCTTGGGCGTTATTGGAGAAGTACCTAGTGTGATTTAATTACCAAACATTTTGTCGAATATAGGGGAACGTATGTTCTATAGGCCCTAATTGTATTATAATAGCTGATAGATGACATTAATTATTTAACTCAACTTTCCCAGTCCCTTTATAGGGAATAAACCCACTATAAATCACAGAAATAAGGCTTAAAGCAACAAGAAAACCACCAAAAATGGTATAATGGAAATAACAACAAACCCAATAATACC
>JBMNTM010000083.1:0-7053 GCA_050945735.1 Desulfosporosinus sp. | reverse complement strand
ATTCCAGCCGGAATAACGAAAAGCCGAAACCCTTCTTTGATAGCAATAGGCAGAAGATTGCCTTTTTCCTTATCTGTTGTCACAACAATCTGATCCTTATAACTGTCCCCGCATACGCGACGTAGGATATCTCGAACAATCAAAAACTGGGCCATAGTTTCTGAGGTGTTGCCAGATTTGGAAATTACATTAAAAAGAGTTTTTCGAGGATCCAGCATTTGTAATAACCCATTAAACCGGACAGGATCTATGTTATCCATGACATAAAAACGGGGGCGATGACCACGCTCAACTGGAGTGAGTTCGTTGTAATAGTAATGGTTTAGTGCTTGGTGAATTGCCAAAGGGCCGAGAGCAGAACCACCAATTCCCAATATTACAAAGTTATCATTTATCGGGGCGACAATATTAGCGTAGTCGATAATCTCCGCAAGTTGCGCTTTCATGGGTGCCAGAAGCTCTGAAAAATCAAGCTCTCCGGCCTCCCTCCGAGATATTAGTGAAGTCTCGGCCTGATCCAACACATTCTGCAACCCCAGCAGTTCCTCTAATAAAAATCCTTTCGGATTTTGAGAAGTTCTTATCATCCCTGTATAATCAAGCATTATTTGAGATTGCACTTCTTGATAGTCCATTACTCAACCTCTTTCTCTGTTTAAGTTTTCCAGAGTCTAAATTGAAAGTTCATTTATTAAATCATAAAGTCTTCTGTTAAATGGACGTCGTACACCATAAGCATCATCTATTGGACTGGAAACGACAATTCTATTGACATAAGCTGTCATCCTATTGGTCTCATTATCCAAAAGGATCTCAATTGCCTTCCCACCCATAGCTGCTGCGAGTACGGCATCTGTAGCACTCGGATTTCCGCCGCGTTGTATATGGCCAAGAACCGTAATACGAGTCTCAAATCCAGTACGAGTCCTTAATTCTTCTCCTATTTTATAAGCACTTCCTACACCTTCTGAAACCACGATAATACTGTGGTTCTTACCACGTTTATGTCCACGCTTTAATTTAGCGCAAACCTCATCTAAATCGAACGGTATTTCAGGTACCAAAATCGATTCAGCTCCACAAGCTAAACCAGACTGAAGAGCTAAATTCCCACAATTTCTTCCCATCACTTCTACTATAAAGGTCCGTTCGTGGGAAGACGCAGTGTCCCGAATTTTGCCTACTGCTTCCACAACCGTATTGACGGCTGTATCAAATCCTATCGTTAAATCAGTCCCAGCTATATCATTGTCTATGGTACCTGGAATGCCCACAATTCGAATCCCTTGGGCAGATAAAGTTTGCGCCCCGCGAAAAGTGCCGTCTCCCCCGATCACTATTAAAGCATCGATTTTTTGCTTATTTAGCTGTTTTAAGGCCTTCTCTTGACCTTCTCTTGTCCGCATTTCTGCCGAACGTGCAGTCTTTAAGATGGTTCCGCCGCGCAGCACGATATCCGCAACAGACCCTAACTGCATTTCTGAAATTTCCCCATGAATAAGCCCCTCGTATCCACGGCAGATTCCATAAACTTTAAGTCCGTGGTAAATTCCTTTTCTGACCACCGCGCGGATAGCTGCGTTCATTCCCGGAGCATCTCCGCCACTGGTTAGTACTCCAACCCTCTGTAATGCGTCTGACATATGTTCACTCCTTATCCTTAGCATGTCTCATTATCTGAACCTCAATCCTCAAATTGGCTAAATGTCAAACATGAAACACCATTAATATACTATTATATTTTCTTTCTAATTCCTGGTCTTTAGTCAACTTTTCTTGCATCTTCTTATAAGAAATAATCATGGCAGAATGACTACGATTAAAATAACAGGCAATCGCTGGGTAAGATATCTGACAAAGTGTCCGAATTGTATAAATCGCCAATTCCCTTGCTTCGTTAACCCTTCGTTTTCTACTTGGTCCTACTAATTCCTCTACTGGAATTCCCATGGTTTGAGCAACGATTTCAATGATATTCTTGGGTTCAGGAGCAACACACTTTTCCCTTTCCTTATTCTCCCAATATGCTTGGAAACATCGCCTACTCAATGCATCCTGTTCAAACTCCGCGTATTTTACAAATTGTTCAATGACTCTCATCGCATCTGCTAGATTTTCTGTACGCTTTGCGATAAGCCTGATAATTGCCGTGTCCATAACAAGATGCTTATTATGAATATAATCCATGATAAAACTCTCTAACTCATTTACTTGAGGAATGCCAATTGGGATGACAACACCACTTAAAAATCTTGAGGCTAGCCGCTCCCCTAAAAAATCCAGCTTTGGGGAATCGTCCTCAAGTGTAATCACCATCTTCCCCCCATTTTCAATGATATATTCATAAGTATAATAGAGTTCCTCAATAGTTTTAACTTTACCCTCCAAGAATTGGAGATCATCGATTAACAACAAGCGAGTTGTACGGTACCGCTGCCTAAATGGAATAAGCTTGTTTTCCTGAGCAGCATAAGCATACTGACTGGCAAAAGCCAATGCATTCTCTAGTATTCCACCCCTACACTGTCCACTATGTTGGTAAAGATAGCTTAACATAGCTGTTTTACCCAATCCTTTTTGTCCATAAATCAGAGAAATATCAGCGGCCTTCTCCAAATCATAATTTTTAATTAAACGCCATGCTCGAATATTAAATTCACTTAAAAACCAGTTCAAATACTCTTCTCCTCTGACTTCTGACTTACGGTTTCTGATTAGCCAAGTAACGGTAGAACTCATCCGCAATAGATGTTAAACGTTTATTGCGACGCGTTAAGAGATAAAAACCACGTTCCATATAAAAATCCTCGACATTTATCCATACTAAACCGTGTTCTTCACCCGATTCTAAAGCATGTTTTGACAGGAATGAGTAACCTATGCCAGAGTCTACAGCTTTTTTTACCGCTTCTGTGCTTCCAACTTCCAAGGCAATATTAAAGTCATTTAAATCATATCCGCGTTTCACAAGTGCCTCCTCAAAAGCCCTGCGATGTCCGGATCCACTTTCTCGAATAATTAACGGGTTTTCCTTGAGTGTGTTTATTTCAATGTTTTGTGCCGAACAAAATATGTGGTCACTAGAAACCACAAAACCCAACTCATCTTTAAGCCAATACTCGGAAGTTAGTTTTTCCGTATCAAATACGGCTCCGACAACTGCAAAATCGACTTCATGGGTTAGGACCTTTTCTGCCATTTCAAGGCTGTCTCCGATGGATAGTTTGAATTTAATTTCTGGATACAATTTCCGAAAAGAAGCCATATAAATGGGAAGCAAATATTCGCCCGGAATGTGCGATGCCCCTATTTGTACAATCCCGTTCATTACCCTTTCCGAACCACCGATTTCTCGCATTAGCTCTGTCCATTCGTCGAGCAAGTTTAAGGCATGACGATGAACAGTTTCACCCTCAGGAGTTAGGGCAAAACCCTTTCCCTTACGATACAGCAATTTAACCCCAAGTTTTTCTTCAAGCGCTCGCATCTGATTGGAAACCGCGGGTTGACTGATACCCAATTTCCGAGCAACAACTGTAAAACTTTGTTCCTCTACAACTTGACTAAACAAACGCAGCAAGTCTAACATGAAAAGCCTCCCTGATAAGAAAAGAGGGCTAAACCCTCTCATTCTAAGATAATAAACTTTAGGGCAAGTAAGTTAGGTTTGGATAAATACTTTTTTCATCCTCTGATCTATTAAGGGTTTATCTCTACGATCCCTTTGAACGCTGACAATTCGATTGACCTCCTCCATCCCTTCAATCACTTTTCCAAATGCAGCATATTGTCCGTCTAAATGGTTTGAAGCCTTTACTACAATGAAAAATTGAGAACTTGCTGAATTAGGGTCTGACGTTCTAGCCATTGAGATAATACCACTATCGTGTTTCAAATCATTTTTAAAACCATTACTGGAAAACTCACCTGGGATTGTTTGCTTACTACCACCCATCCCTGTCCCACTAGGGTCACCGCCTTGAATCATAAAGCCCGGGATAACTCTATGAAAAATGAGGCCATCGTAAAAACTTTGAGAGACGAGAGAAACAAAATTCTTAACTGTTTGAGGTGCTATAGAGGGATACAATTCAATTTTAATCTTACTGCCGTTTTCCATTTCTATTATTACGATTGGATTCTTTAGTTCAAGGTCCTGCGCACTTTCTTTTGTCACCTTAAGTGACCTCCTTATGTAAAGTTGTTATCTATTGTATCATACCACCGAACCAAAAATTTTCCTAATGTTTGGAAAATATATATAAAGTAGACCAGCTCTTGTGCCAACAGAAGGATATGTAAAAACCATCGAGTCTATGCGGAGTCTATGCGAAAAAATCTCAGCGCTTATTTCGTTTGACACGATTCCAAATCACATAAAAAATCACCAGAACAAGTACCCCGCCAATGACTATGTCTGCCCGATGAAAATATGGCTTGAGTGAATCCCAATTTTGCCCTAATTTACAACCCATAATAATCAACAGGGTACACCAGAGAAACGCACCTGCCACCGTGTAAACGGCCATTTTAAGAGGATTCATGCGGGCAATACCAGCCGGGAGGGAAATGAAAGTACGCACGATCGGCAACATTCGACCCACAAAAACAGTTATTTCTCCATGGCGTTTAAATAACTGTTCTGTCCATGCCAGATCACGTTCATTAATCAGGAAATACTGTCCATATCGTTCCAGAAAAGGTCTCCCCCCCCACACCCCAACGAAATACGCGACCAGCCCCCCAAACAAATTTCCCAAGGTTGCAGCGGTGATTGCTTGCCAAAAACCAAAATGCTCCGCATATACCATATACCCAGTAAACGGTAAAATGATTTCACTCGGTAGAGGAATACAGGCACTTTCAATTGCCATCGCAAAGAACACTCCGAAATAACCAAACGAAGAAATCAAAAATTCTACGAATTGTCCTAACGAAGTAATGATGGTTTCCAAGGCAAACCTCCTGACTAAATTCTATTCTCTTTATAAAGTTCTTCAGCATTGAGGCTATTTTTCCATAGGTCAATTTCCCTTGCCATTATTGAGTGCCATAAATAAGGCTTTTATATTTGAGTATATGCCTTTGTTGTGAGGATAATCATATTCAACTTTTCTTTTTATATTTACGATGTAATAATCATTCTTATTTTCCGACTTATCAATTATATCTCCTTTCGATCATTGGACACCACTTACCCAAGTTTCCACTTGTGGATGGATATATACTACATTTCGAGACGTTTTTAATTCAGGAAATTTCTTTAGTGTATGCCGATTAAAGGGAAGCGAAAAAAATAATTTGATAGCTGACTTCTCATCCTTCGCTCTTAACTCTACATTATCCGGATAAAAGTAATAAACATAATCAGCATCACGCCATTTAATCTCTGCCTTACCAAGTTTTACGCGGATTAATCCGAATTCTTCAACCTTAATGGCTTCAACACCAGCTAACGGTTGTCTAAGATATTCAGCCTCCAGGGCAACTTGTCCAACTCTTAATTGTAATTCCAAAAGTTGTTCAACAATAAGACGAGCTGGGATGGAAATATCCTCAAATATCCTGCGCTCACTTCGCAACTCACTTAGGATTTGTTCGAGTTTTCGGACATGAATCGAACTAACACTTTGAGCCTTCTTCAAAGCTTTTTCAAAGGTATAATACACTTCATCCAAGCACTCAAGGAGTATTGCATCTTCCTTACGCATTCGATTACACCCACCCCAATTCTCTCCTTTTATTGGAGGGATTATCATAATGCTATTCTATCTGAATCGACTGAATTAATAAAGCCCGCTTGCAATATGGCATCAATCATCTCGATAACTTTTTGCGGCGAAGCCGTCTTGAAACCCGTTGAACTCGCGATTCAATCCAATCTGTATTCAATTCAGCATCCCGTACTATTTCAAGAGCCTTCCAGTAACATTTCAAGGCATCTCGGAAATTTCGTTGTTTTTCATGCAATTCTGCTAATCGAACAATCGCCTCCAGTGCAAACTCACCTTGTAGTTGAGACATGTCTATTGAGGCATCTTGAGAATTAACCGGTACTTCATTCCATTCTCGAATTTTTTTAAGAGCCGCCAAGGCATCGTATATTTCAACGGTTCGAATATCATTTATCGGCTCGAAGATACTCAAGGCTTGTAAATAATAAAACTCAGCCTTTTCAAAATCCATAGTAAGAAAGAATAAACCCGCTAAGCTTTGATAACGTAAGGCAAGATCTAAATCGCGTTCGGGATAAAATTCGATGGATAACTCCAAATAATATTTAGCTTCTTCATAGTTTTCTAAACATTGTTTAATTTTACTTAAAAAATAACAACTTTCACTAAAAACAGTTTTTATATCGTACTTCAAACAGAGGGCAACAGCCCTTTGTTGACATTCACAAGCCATACGCATTTCATTTTGTTCAAAGTAAACTAATGCCAAATATTGAAGCGCATTCGACAAAGCTACCATGTCATCTATATGAGAAAATATTTGGCAGGCATGCTTAAAGTACTTTGAAGCTTCTCTTTTTTTTCTCTGTCGAAAGCATAATTCTCCCAAAAGAACTTCCAACTCTGCTTCACCTTTGGCAAACCCATAAGAACAGCATATTTCATGAGCCTGTGTATATGCTTTTTTAGCCTTATTCCAATCTTCTAGAACAGCACATACTTGACCCAGGTCTGCATAGATCATACCTAATCTTAAAGGTGAAGATGAGCTAGGATAAACAGATATCGCCTGTTCATATTTCTTTACAGCCTCTAGCAGCATTCCCTTTTTAAATGAGACACTGGCTAACCCCGCCAATGCTTCAGATATCCCTTTAGCATTCTCAATCTCTTGGCATATACGTAACGCTTCTTGGAAACCTTCTTCCGCATACTCTAAATTTCCTAAGCGCACTCTTGCTGTCGCTAATAGTCGTAACGAAAAGGCAACAATTTCGGGTACTGTTAATTCGTAAGCTTTTAAAAGTCCTTGAGAAAAATACTTTTCAGCTTCAAGGTACTGTTCTTCTCCCAGACACTTTGTTCCATCCTCTATAAT
>JBMNTM010000082.1:0-7226 GCA_050945735.1 Desulfosporosinus sp. | reverse complement strand
TTAGGCCACGAAGATCAAAGAACAAATTCGGCAAGTATTTCATCAACTTTACCCCTGCGGTCAGCAACAAAGCGAAAAAGGCTATGCAACAAGAAATTCATAACTGGCGTATGCACCTGAAACCAGACAAGTCGTTGGAGGACCTGTCCCATATGTTTAATCCTATTCTTAGGGGATGGGTCAACTATTATGGCCGCTTTTACAAATCGGAAATGTATCCTGTGCTTACACACATGAATCGAGCATTAATTCGCTGGGCAAGACGGAAGTACAAGAAACTTGAGCGGCATCAGCGGAGAGCAAGTTATTGGCTCGGTAAGATTGCCAGAAGAGAACCTAAATTATTCGTGCACTGGCAAATGGGGATTTTCCCTGGGACTGGATAATGGGAGCCGGATGAGCTGAGAGGTTCACGTCCGGTTCTGAGAGGGCCTGGGGGTGAGATTCCCCCGGGCTACTCACCTTGTGATATTGTGTAAGCGAAAAGCGCAGGCAGAAGAAGCTCTGAGAGCAGTGAAATGGATTATGAAGAAACTGGAATTGACACTGCATTCCGAGAAAACAAGGCTGGTAGATATGTATTTTGGAAAAGACAGTTTTGATTTTCTTGGCTTCAACAATAGATTTCAGCGATTCAAAAACAAGGACTGGAAATGGTATTGGACACTACAACAGGTGCCATCAAAGAAGGCTATGAAGAAAATGAGAGCCAACATCAAAGAAGCCTTTGCAAGTCCAAGCAGACTGCTTTTAAGCATGAAAGACATGGTGCAATTGCTAAATTCGAAAATCATCGGCATGAGGAATTATTATGCTAGACGGTTTTCAAGGCCGTGGTTATGGAAGATAGAGAAGTACATCAACTTAAAATTTACTCGATGGTACAATCGGAAGAAACAACGCAATTACAGACTGGGAAATGCAGCAAAGATCGGGGAACTGATACGGCAGGCAGGACTAGCGAGCATTTGCAACTGAATGCTGAAGGACGAAGAATATCGGAAAGCCGTATGCGGGAAAACCGCACGTACGGTTTGATGAGGGAGCGGTGGCAATCCCACTGCTCTACTCTATCATGGGCGGAGTACTGAAGCCACGAAAAGCCCAGCAAATTCGGACATTTTGAATTTCTGTGAGATTTTTTTATGCATCGCTCTTGACAAAATGAATGTCCTGTAGTAACTTTAAAAAAATTAATATCAATTTTAAACCGTTGAGGCGGAGATAACGGTGATCATGTTCCTACAGAGAGTCTGCGTTGCTGAGAATCAGACGGAAAACAAGTCATCAAATGGACCGCTGAGGGTGCAGTGAAATTGTAGTCTTAAGGGCTGTGAAAGTATTCTGCAACGTGTTGGCATACGTCAGTTGCCGGGGGTATGTTGGTACCCTGCTAAGTGTACGGCTTCGTTGTCGTAAATCAAGGTGGCACCGCGAATTATAAATAATTCGTCCTTGGCAGAATTATGCATTCTGTCAAGGACTTTTTTGTTCTCTGACAGAACAGAAAGAGGTGTTTTTATGTTTTATCCAACGCTGGAAGAAATCCAATCTGCGGCAGAATCAGGCGAATACCGAACCGCACCCGTTAGTTTGGAGATTTTTTCGGACATCAAAACCCCCATTGAAGTGATCAGGATTTTGAAAAATGTTTCTGAACACTGTTATATGCTGGAGTCGATTTCGGACAATGAAAAGTGGGGACGGTATACTTTCCTTGGCTATGATCCGAAACTGGAAATCACCTGCACAGATGGAAAAATGAAGGTTGGAGAGCTCTCCTTTACGACAACTGACCCGGGTAAATATATCAAACAGATCCTCGCCGAACACAAAAGCGCGAGATTTGCCGGCCTTCCAACTTTTACCGGAGGATTAGTGGGTTACTTCTCCTATGATTACCTGAAATACGCGGAGCCGTCTTTAAAACTGGATGCGGAGGATAACGAAGGCTTTAAGGATGTTGACTTAATGCTGTTTGATAAGGTAATTGCCTTTGATAATTACAGGCAGAAAATTGTGCTGATTGTAAACATCTCCCTCAAGAATTATGAAACAGAATACAATCGGGCAATGATGGAACTGCGTCAGATGTCAGAGTTGATTCGCAGCGGTCAGCCTCAGGCGGATAAACCGGGAAGGATGAAATCCGCTATCACTGCCTTATTCGACCAAGAAACATATTGCGGCATGGTCCGTCAGGCTCAGCACCACATCAGGGAAGGGGATATCTATCAAATTGTCCTTTCCAACCGCCTGGAAGTTCAGTACGAGGGAACATTGCTCAACACCTATCGTGTTCTGCGCACGGTAAATCCCTCCCCATATATGTTCTATTTCTCCAGTTCAGATATGGAGGTCGCCGGTGCTTCACCCGAAACCCTGGTCAAGCTGGAAAACGGCGTCCTGCACACATTCCCTCTGGCCGGTACGCGCCCCAGAGGACGGACAGAGGAGGAAGACAAAAAGCTGAGGAGGAGCTGCTGGCAGATCCGAAGGAGCTTGCCGAACATAATATGCTGGTTGATCTCGGACGGAACGACCTTGGTAAAATCAGCAAATTTGGCAGTGTTTCAGTGGAAAAATACCACTCGGTAGAGCGCTATTCCCATGTTATGCATATCGGTTCCACAGTCCGCGGGGAAATCGCGGCGGACAAACAGGCTCTTGATGCCATCGACGCCATTCTCCCCGCAGGCACACTCTCGGGCGCGCCGAAAATCAGAGCATGTCAGCTGATTAACGATATTGAAAACAACAAGCGCGGCATCTATGGCGGTGCCATAGGCTATCTGGATTTCACCGGAAATTTAGACACCTGCATTGCCATCCGCATTGCCTATAAGAAAAACGGAAAGGTTTTTGTCCGCAGCGGCGCCGGCATTGTTGCAGACTCCGTTCCTGAAACGGAACACCAGGAGTGTATCAGCAAAGCGGCTGCAGTTGTAAAAGCGCTGAAATTAGCGGCGGAGGTGCTCTGATGATTCTTTTAATCGATAATTATGACAGCTTTTCTTACAATCTCTATCAGCTGATCGGAGCATTGAACCCCGATATTAAGGTAGTCCGCAACGACGCCATCACGCCGGATGAAATCGGAGCCCTTGCCCCTGAGGGAATCATCCTGTCGCCGGGGCCTGGAAAGCCGGAGGATGCCGGTATTTGTATCGAAGTAGTGAAAACACTGGGCAGCTCAATTCCCATATTGGGCATTTGCCTGGGACATCAGGCAATCTGTACGGCCTTTGGTGCAACAGTATCCTATGCCAAAACTCTAATGCACGGGAAACAATCGGTCATCCGGCTGGATACGACCTGCCAACTATTTTACGACTGCCCGGAAACCGTTCCGGTTGCCCGTTACCACTCTCTGGCAGTTGTGGAAAGCACAATTCCCAAAACACTGGTGGCCGCGGCAAAAGCGGATGACGGTGAAATCATGGCGGTTAAGCACATAAATTATGAAATTTATGGTGTGCAGTTTCATCCGGAATCAATTATGACGCCGGACGGACAATGGATGCTGAAAAATTTTCTGAACATTGCAAAGGAGAGAGATAAATGATTAAAGAAGCCATTATTAAAATCGTCGACAAGCAGGAACTGAGCTATGCAGAAGCGTACAGCGTCATGAGTGAAATTATGAGCGGTGAAACTACGCAAGTCCAAAACGCTGCTTTTCTAGCGGCACTGTCTACAAAGAGCACCAAGGCGGAAACAATTGAAGAGATCTTCGGCTGCGCAGCCGCAATGCGAGACCACGCAACGAAGGTCGAGCACGATATGGAGCTGTTTGAAATTGTCGGTACCGGTGGGGACGGCGCACAAAGCTTTAATATTTCTACAACTGCCGCACTGGTCGCAGCGGCTGGCGGTGTGAAGGTAGCCAAGCACGGAAACCGGGCTGCATCCTCTAAATGTGGAACAGCCGATTGTCTGGAGGCCTTGGGCGTTAACTTGGATCAGCCGCCTGAGAAATGTGTGGAACTTTAAAAAACAATTGGTATGTGCTTCTTCTTTGCACAAAAATATCACGCATCTATGAAATATGTAGGCGCCATCCGCAAAGAGTTGGGCATTCGTACTGTGTTCAATATTCTCGGTCCTTTAACCAACCCGTCTTCTCCTTCAATGCAGCTTCTCGGTGTATATGATGAGTCCCTGGTGGAGCCCTTGGCGCGCGTACTCGTCGGACTTGGCGTGAACCGCGGTATGGTAGTCTATGGGCAGGATAAACTCGATGAGATTTCCACCAGCGCGCCAACCACGGTGTGTGAGTTTAAAAACGACCGGTTTCGGTCCTATGAGCTTTGCCCAGAGGATTTTGGTTTTGAGCGCTGCAATAAAGCCGATCTTGTCGGCGGCACACCCGAGGAAAACGCTGCCATTACCCGCGCGATCTTTTCCGGGGAAAAAGGAGCTAAAAGGGATGCTGTTCTTATGAACGCCGGCGCGGCTCTCTACATTTCCGGTAAGGCTGAAAGCATGGCGGAGGGAGTTAAATTGGCTGCTGAACTGATTGACTCAGGCAAGGCTTTGGAGAAATTGGAGCAGTTCATCGCTGCATCCAGGTGAGGAGGGGCTTATGCAGACCATATTACAGACAATCGCCGATTACGCCCGAATCCGTGTGAAAACCGATAAGGCAGATCTGCCGTCCGACGCGCTGAGGGAGCTTTGTAAGGCGCAAAAGCCTGCGGATGGCCGGGCATTCGAGCTTGCTCTGAAAAGGCCGGGCATCAGCTTTATTTGCGAGGTCAAAAAAGCATCCCCTTCCAAGGGCATCATCTCGGATAGCTTCCCCTACCTTGAAATTGCACAGGAATATGCCACGGCAGGTGCGGACTGCATCTCCTGTTTGACCGAACCCAAGTGGTTTCTCGGGTCGGATGAAATTTTTCAGGAAATACGCGCCGTGGTTGCGACGCCGATGCTGCGCAAGGATTTTGTAGTGGATGAGTACCAACTCTATCAGGCAAAGCTGATGGGTGCAAACGCAGTGCTGCTGATCTGTGCAATTTTGGATACCGCCGCAATCGCTCATTGTCTGGAAATCTGCAATGAGCTTGGGCTGGCGGCGGTTGTCGAAGCCCATAATGCAGCAGAAATCGCAAGTGCAGTTTCGGCAGGTGCGCGAATCATCGGAGTAAACAACCGCAACCTGAAGGATTTTTCGATGGATATTTCCACCAGCAGCAAACTTCGCTCTCTTGTGCCTGACCATGTAATATACATCGCCGAAAGCGGTATCAAAACGCCGGAGGATGTTCGGGCGCTGCAGCAGAAGCGGGTAGATGCCGTCCTAATCGGAGAAACACTGATGCGGGCGTCGAACAAAAGAAAAATGCTGTGTTATTTGCGAGGAGAATCATGAAGAAGATCAAAATATGCGGACTCTCGCGCCCCATTGATATAGAAACAGTGAATTTAGTAAAACCAAATTACTGCGGATTTATTATTAATTTCCCCAAAAGCCGGCGAAATGTATCTCCGGAAGCCGTTAAGCTCCTTCGGGCCAAACTAAATCCTGCCATTACGCCGGTGGGCGTCTTCGTAGACCAGCCACCGGAAATAGTCGCCGGACTGCTGAACAATGGTACCATATCTATCGCCCAGCTGCACGGTCAGGAGGATAAGCGCTACATTGCAGCGCTGCGCCGGTTGACGGACAAGCCTGTTTGGCAGGCGTTTCAAATCCGTTTCCGGGCGGAAGCGGTTCGGGCAGCAAAGAGCACAGCCGATTTCGTTCTGCTTGATGCCGGACAGGGCGCGGGCAAAGCATTCGACTGGAGCCTTTTAGTCGGTTTCCCACGCCCATTTGGTCTTGCCGGAGGCTTGAACTCAGAGAATTTATCAGACGCTCTCAAGACGGAAGCCAGTTTGCTTGACGTCTCCGGCGGTGTCGAAACAGGCGGAGTGAAGGATCCGGAGAAGATAATGAATTTTGTTAAGATTGTGAGGAGTTATAAATGGTATTTATCTTAAAAGGCAGCGCATCTGAAAAGCAAATCGCCGCATTCCGAAAAGAATTCGAGGACAAGGGCTTTTCGACGATTTACGTCCCCGGTACCGATCATACGGCGATTTGCCTGATTGGCAATACTGCCACAGTGGATATGGAGCACGCTGTGGAAACTCACGAAATAGTTGCCTATGCCAGACGGGTAACAGAGCAATATAAGGCGGCCAGCCGCACAGTCCACCCGGACGATACCGTAATCAATGTCAGTGGCGTACAGATAGGCAAAGGAACATTCACCGTCATTTCCGGACCGTGCTCGGTTGAGACAGAGGAGCAAATTTGTCTGGTCGCTGAATCTGTCAAGAACAACGGCGCCCAAATCCTGCGTGGCGGTGTATTTAAGCCAAGAACATCTCCGTATTCTTTTCAGGGGCTTGGAACGGACGGATTGGACCTGCTGAAAAAAGCCCGGGAAAGAACCGGCTTGCCGATTGTATCTGAAATTATGAATCAAACTCAGGTAGATCTATTCGAAGACGTTGATATTGTGCAGGTCGGGGCAAGGAACATGCAGAACTTCGATTTGCTCAGGGCGGTTGGAAAGATGAATAAGCCAATCCTGTTAAAACGCGGACTATGCAGCACATTGGATGAGTTGCTGATGAGCGCCGAATATATTATGTCGGCCGGCAATGACAAAATTATCCTTTGCGAGCGGGGAATCCGAACCTTTGAAACAGCAACACGCAATACTCTGGATCTGGCGGCAGTTGTTGTCTTGAAGGAAAAGACGCATCTCCCGGTAATCGTCGACCCAAGCCACGCGACAGGCATTCGTTCGCTTGTACCGCCACTTGCCAAGGCAGCTCTTGCGGTAGGCGCTGACGGCATCATGGTTGAGACGCATAATGACCCGGCTAAAGCCATGTGTGACGGGGCGCAGTCGCTGGAACTTGAGCAATTTGAAAAACTGATGCAGGAAATCAAAGTGCGGGTTTCTCTTGAGGGAAAACGTTTATGAAAAAGGAGTATGCTTCCTGCAGCCATTTGTTCTCATCGTAAATTGGATATCGGGAAATTCCAAGGCTTGGCCATGTCCATAGGCAGGCATAAGCCCATCGAAAAAAAATAACGCTTTAATTCTCTTGCCGCCGAAGCAATATCCTTATCAACACTATTAGGATATTTAATTACTTATCCGTTATCATTGAAAGATGATTGGGTTTCTATCAACGGAATTCGATAACTCGTCAACGATATAGAC
>JBMNTM010000081.1:0-7272 GCA_050945735.1 Desulfosporosinus sp. | reverse complement strand
AGGAAGGACTGGAGAACAATTGAAGTATACAATTAGCGAAGAGTTGTTTAAAACTCTAGCCGAGGAAATCAATATACTAAAAAAAGAACGCAAAGCGGTTATTTTAGCCCACTATTATCAAAGACCTGAGATTCAGGATGTTTCTGATTTTGTTGGAGATTCACTGCAGCTTAGTCAACAAGCAGCAAAAACTGATGCGGAAGTGATTGTGTTCTGCGGCGTCCATTTCATGGCGGAAAGTGCAGCAATATTATCACCGGATAAAGTTGTCTTATTGCCTGAGGCTAACGCGGGTTGCCCGATGGCAGATATGGTCGATGCCGAAGGTTTACGGGCTTATAAGAAAAAGGTTCCCGGAGTTAAAGTAGTATGTTATGTTAATTCTTCTGCAGAAGTAAAAGCGGAGAGCGATATCTGCTGCACTTCCTCCAACGCGGAAAAAGTAGTACAGTCTTTAAAAGGGCAAGATATCCTATTTATTCCAGATAAAAATCTTGGCACTTATGTTGCGCAAAAACTTGGACAATCAGTTCGGTTATGGCCGGGGTATTGTAATACGCATAACCAATTGACCAAGGAAGATATTCTTAAGGTCAAAAAAGAGCATCCGAAAGCCGAAGTCATTGTACACCCGGAATGCCGGGAGGAAGTTTGCCAAGAGGCTGATTATGTCAGTTCAACAGCAGGATTAATCGAGTATGCTCAGAAATCTGAGCAGCAGCGATTCATTGTAGGGACGGAGGCGGGGATTCTTCATCAGCTTCATAAGGTTTGTCCCAATAAAGAATTCTATCTCGCCTCAGAACGCTTGATTTGCCCAGATATGAAATTAACGACGTTGGTTCAAGTCAGAGATGCGCTGATTGCCCTTTCTCCCCGCATTACGGTTAAAGAAGAAATACGAGTTAAAGCAAAAGAAGCATTAGAGCGAATGCTAGCCTTGTAAGCAGCAAAAGAGCAGGGGATGGGCAGATTGAGACGTTATTTATGCCATTGGTCCAAATCTAGGGTTAAGGTGTTTGATTCGGACGTACTGGTGTTGGGAAGTGGAATTGCCGGTTTGTATACGGCAATCAAGGCAAGTAAACACTTTCAGGTAACAGTTCTTACTAAGAAAACGATTGAGGAAAGTAATACCGGGCATGCTCAAGGAGGGATTGCGGTAGCAATTGATAAAGCAGACTCTCCGACCTTACATTTTGAGGACACGCTACGGGCGGGTGCAGGTCTTTGTGACCCCTTGACAGTAAGGATCCTGGTAGAAGAAGGGCCTGCTTGTGTGGAAGAATTGATGTGTATGGGTGCTCAGTTTGACCGTCTGAATGGGGAACTTGCACTTACACGTGAAGCTGCCCATAGTCAACGGAGGATACTGCATGCTCTAGGGGATGCCACGGGGTATGAAATAGAGCGGGCATTGGTTGCTAAAGCCAAGGAAAACCCTGATATTATTGCTTTAGAGGGACGATTTGTTGTCGATCTGTTAGAAAATTATAAAGGGGATATTGTAGGTGCACTGGCTTTTAACGAAGAGACAGGAGAGCTGGAGGGATACTTAGCAAAAGCAGTGATTTTAGCAACAGGGGGGTTGGGACAAGTCTATCGTTTTACGACGAATCCGAGTGTTGCCACAGGGGATGGAATGGCAATAGCTTTACGTGCTGGGGCAGAACTGATGGATATGGAATTTGTACAATTTCACCCGACGGCATTATTAATTCCTAATGCACCACGTTTTCTTATATCAGAAGCTGTGCGTGGTGAAGGAGCACATTTGATAAACTCCGCTGGGGTTCGCTTTATGGAAAATGTTCCAGGGAAAGAATTAGCTCCACGCGATATTGTAGCTCGTACAATTTGGCAGGAAATGAACCAAGGCTCGGTCTATTTAGATTTTCGCCCCATCGGGCGGGAACGAATACTTGAGCGATTCCCTACCATTTATCATACATGTTTAAATTATGGGGTGGATGTATTGACTACCCCCTTGCCTATCGCGCCGGCTGCCCATTATATAATGGGTGGGATTGCGACAAATTCATTTGGAGAATCAAGCCTTCCCTATCTTTATGCAGCAGGGGAATGCGCTTGTAATGGAGTTCATGGCGCCAATCGGTTAGCCAGTAACTCTTTACTGGATGGTTTGGTTTATGGCGCACGTATCGTAGAAAGAATCAAGGATACAATTAAAGTAAAACGTCCTTCATGGGAGGAGGTTCTTTGTCCTGAAGGAAAGATAGTGAGTACTGGAAGGAATGGATTGAAAAAAAAATTAGATGCGCAATGTTTGCGGAACCAGATCCAAGATCTAATGTGGAATAGTGTCGGAATTTTACGTGATGAGGCCGGCCTGGAGAAGGCTTTACGGCTTTTGAAGGGATGGAAGCAAGACAAGCTGATCGTGCACCATGTGGATGACCTGGAAACGTTTAACTTGTTAACGGTTGGGGAGGCTATCGCTAAAGCAGCCTTCAATCGTAAGGAGAGTCGTGGTGGGCATTTCCGATCAGACTACCCGCTGCGGAATGACGAACTCTGGCAAAAGCACTCTTTGCAAAGTAAGGAGGGAACTCATGTACGATACATTCCAGTTTCAGGATCAGATTGATCAGGCATTAATGGAAGACATTGGAACAGGGGATTTAAGTACAAGAATTTTGCCGGAAGACTTAAATGGGTTAGCCAAAATTTACGCCAAACAAGAAGGCGTGGTCGCAGGCCTATGGCTTGTTAAGCAGGTCTTTCAGCGGGTGGATTCAAGAATAAACGTTCGTAGGTTGCTTAAAGACGGGGATGAAGTAAAATCCGGGGAAGTTGTGCTTGAGTTAAATGGCCCTTTAAGGAGTATTTTGCAGGGAGAGCGGACGGCTTTGAATTTTTTGCAGCATCTTTCGGGAATTGCTACTGCTACAAAACGAGCGGTTGATCGGGTCGCAGGGCTTCCGGTTAAGATTGTGGATACACGCAAAACCCTTCCGGGATGGCGCACATTACAGAAATATGCTGTCAGAGTCGGAGGCGGACAGAACCATCGGTTTGGGCTTTATGATGCAGTGATGCTAAAGGATAATCATCTTGCAGCTGTTGGTAGCTTAAAGGAGGCTGTCCGGCGGATCAAGTCTCAAATAGGACATATGATTAAGATTGAGGTTGAATGTGAAACAATAGAACAGGTACGTGAAGCGATAGCCTGTGGTGTCGATGTGATTATGTTGGATAATATGGATTTAGCAGAAATGCGGGAAGCGGTCTCATATATCGACAGGCGGGCGATTGTAGAAGCATCAGGAGGAATGGTGGAAGAGCGTCTCCGTGAAGTGGCTGAGACGGGAGTCGATCTGATCTCGATCGGTAGATTGACTCATTCAGTGCAGGCTTTGGATTTTAGCCTTGATCTTGGAGATATTAAGGCTAAAATGAGGGCAAGTGGGGAAAGAGGAATCTAAATGTTACGTCATGAGATCCTTCATATCCTTGCCGCGCACCCTAATGAATACGTGTCTGGCGAAAAGATTAGTCAGCAATTGAAAGTCACGCGGGCGGCCATTTGGAAACAAATTAAAGTTTTGAAAGAAAAAGGCTTTGAAATCGATGGGCAGACTAAAATCGGCTATTGCCTATTAAAAACACCTCTTTCCTTAAATGAGTGGGTTTTAAAGACGAAGTTGACTACAACTTCACTAGGAAACAAGATTTGTCTTGAAGATGAGTTGGAATCCACAAACACGCGGGCAAAAGAACTGGCTATGCAAGGAGGAGTCCATGGTCAAGTTGTCCTGGCAAGGTGCCAAAGCTCGGGGCGTGGGCGGCTGCAGCGGCATTGGGAATCACCAAAGGGTGGACTATGGATGTCCGTGATACTTCGGCCAAATTTGTCTTTGGCAGACGCTTCAAAATTAACACTTGCGGCGAGTGTCGCGATTGCCGACGTATTTGAAGAACTATACTCTCTTCGTGTCGGGATTAAGTGGCCGAATGACCTGCTTTTCAACGGCTTAAAAATCGTCGGAATTCTCGGTGAAGTCGTGGGGGAATGGAATACCGTACAAGCGTTAATTTTGGGAATGGGAATAAATGCTAATTTTACGCGTAAACGATTAAGTCCGTTATTGAATGCGACAACTCTTTTAGAAATCTTAAAGTATGAGGTGGATCTAAATATATTAGCCGCAGCAATCTTAAAAAATTTGGAACAGTATGTAATACTTCTTGAAAAAAAACGGTTTGAGGAGCTAAGGGTGAGATGGCTGGAAAGGGCTATTTGCTTGGGTGAAGAAGTAAGAATCCTACGGGAAGAGCAGATGATTCGCGGAATTTTTCAAGGAATTACGAGTGACGGAGCCTTGCTTCTTGAAACGGAGGATGGATTAACAAGCTTTTCAGGCGGAGAAGTACGGCTGCGTTCCAAATCAGGCGGTTATTTCTAATGTTTCTAAATGATCCATTTTTGGTATCATTTATTTTATAAATATTGGTTTTGTAAAGATACTCTGCTTATTTATAGTTTTACGCTGGGTCTTAAACCGTCTGACATGTGTGGCTGGTGTTCTGATGATCGGTTTTGTCATTTGAAGGCTCTTGTAAAGGCTGAAATTGTCTTATGGGTTGGCAAGAAGTGGTTCATCGGGCATAAAGCTGCCAAAAGAGTAGTAACTTAGCCAAAAGGAGCGGAAAACATGATTTTGGTATTTGATGTGGGTAATACAAACATTGTGTTGGGAGTATACGATCAGAGGGAATTGATCCATAATTGGAGAGTATCTACCGATAAATCTCGGACTACGGATGAGTTTGCAGTGGATATTAAAAATCTATTTGATTTTTACGGATTAACCTTTCAAGCAATTGATGCGATCGTTATTTCTTCGGTTGTACCTTCGCTGAACTCAGCTTTGGAAGCTCTTGCCCGAAAGTATTTCGGTGTAGAACCACTGGTTGTGGAATCTGGTGTTAAAACCGGGATGCCTATTGTCTATGACAACCCAAGAGAGGTTGGTGCTGACCGCATTGTTAATGCTGTGGCGGCTTATCATAAATATGGTGGGCCGCTTGTCATTGTGGATTCTGGAACAGCGACTACGTTTTGTGTGGTATCGAAACGGGGAGAATATTTAGGCGGGGCGATTGTTCCCGGAGTAGGGATTTCGACAGATGCGCTGTTTCAGAGGGCGTCAAAGTTACCGCGTGTTGAAATGGTTAAACCTACATCGGTTATCGCTAAAAACACAGTGGCCGCAATACAATCCGGAATTTATTATGGCTTTATCGGCCAAGTAGATGGGATTGTTAAGCGTATGAAAGCAGAACTCGGACCGGAGACAAGGGTAATTGCCACTGGCGGATTAGCTGAGATGATCTTAGAAGAATCAGAAACAATTGAAACAGTGGATCCATTATTAACACTTGAGGGACTTTTATTGATTTATGAACGAAACAGGAAATAGTTGAATTTGAGGAATAGTATTATGAAGCTAGGCCACTATGAATTTAGAGTCCCGGTATTCTTAGCGCCTTTGGCCGGAGTGACGGATAAAGCATTTCGGGAAACGGTCCGTTCAGTGGGTGGAAAGTATGTCTGGACTGAAATGATCAGTGATAAAGCGTTGATTTATCAAAACTCCAAGACATTGAATATGCTGGATTTGAGTGGGGAATCAGAACCGAGAATCGTACAGATTTTTGGTTCTGATCCGGAGACAATGGCGCGTGCAGCAGTATTAGCCAGAGAGTATAGCGCCAACGTCATTGATATTAACATGGGATGTCCCACACCAAAAATTGTCAAGAATGGCGAAGGAGCGGCATTACTAAAAGATCTACCACGCGCGCAAGCAATAGCCTCAGCCGTTGTGCATGCAGTTAATGTACCGGTAACGGCTAAAATTCGTCTTGGATGGGGCGACAATGAAATTGTGGCGGTCGAACTCGCCCAGCGTCTGGAGAACGTAGGAGTTCAAATGCTTACAGTCCATGCGAGAACGCGTGAACAATTTTACGCAGGGCATGCGGACTGGGAATGGATACGACGAGTAAAGAAAGCGGTTTGTATTCCAATCATCGGTAACGGGGATGTTTTCGTTCCGGAAGATGCCGCCAGACTGATCGAGGAAACAGGATGTGACGGAGTTATGATCGGACGTGGTGCTCTCGGAAATCCTTGGCTTATTCCACGTACCCAGCATTTTTTGAGATATGGGATTTTATTGTCTGAACCACCCATTGAGGAACGCATTCAAGTTGCTATCCGGCATTTTGATCGCCTGCTGCGTTACAAGGGTGAGCGGATCGGACTGAATGAAATGCGAAAACACGCAGTTTGGTATATCAAGGGGGTAAGATTTGCAGCACAAATTCGCCAAGAGATTATGCATTCGAAAACACCTGAAGAAATGAAAGCTGTCCTCAGACGAATTTTGTAAGAGATGGAATGGTTTTCAGCATCTTGACAATATTTTGCATGCTCCTTATAATAACGAGTAATGTAATTAGGAATCTATTAAGGAGTTCCCAGATTTAGCGGAGTATTCTGACTGATATCAGTCGGTTATACTTTTGACAAGTACGAAATAAGGGAGCGAGCAAAATATGGCTGAAAAAGAAGTCATTTTAACTTTAGAGGGTCTCAAAAAACTTGAAGAAGAGTTGGAGTTAGCAAAAACTGTGAAGCGGCGGGAAGTTGCTAAACGTATAAAGCAAGCGATTGATTTTGGAGATATTAGTGAAAACTCTGAGTATGATGATGCCAAGAATGATCAGGCCTTTATAGAAGGACGAATCATTACTCTCGAAAAAATGCTTAGGAATGCACGAGTAATTGATGAAGTTGAAGGAACAGATGTCGTGTCATTAGGTGCAAAAGTACGTTTAAAAGACATGGACTATGGGGATGAGGAAGAGTACTTCATTGTCGGTTCGGCAGAGGCAGATCCAGGAACCAATAAGATTTCCAATGAATCGCCAGTCGGAAAAGCTGTTTTGGGACAGGCCAAAGGAGCTGTCGTGGAGGTTCAGGTTCCGGCAGGCATACTACACTATAAAATTATAGATATTAAGTAAGAGTATTTTGTTTTAGAGACTGCTCAGGTTATTTGAAAGATGAAATAAGGTGGGAAAATAAGATTGTTTGAGAGTGCAGTATTTCTGGAATACAGGATCTGCACTCTGTTTATTTAATAATTGATTCCACTGCAAAAACAGGTTGTTTAACCCCTATGGGGGTTTTCAATAGTAAAAATTGTCTTGAGCAGATAGCTCAAAAAGTTCTTTTTCAAC
>JBMNTM010000080.1:0-7325 GCA_050945735.1 Desulfosporosinus sp. | reverse complement strand
TTTTTGCAGTGGAATCAAGTTTAGATTACAATGAAGGTTGGCATAAAGATGCGGATTGGAAAGGTCATCTCCAAATTAAATTGGAAAACTGCAGCCCGGACGATTATTTCAGCCGGGCTGCTGGCATGGCTTTTTTTTCTGATAGACTGGAAAGACTTGGCCCAGGTCTGGGGCAGGCTCGAACCGGCATGGATTCTGGCAGCGATAGCCGCGATTGTTATTTCCATGATAATCAGTGTAAGGAAATGGCAGCTGGTGCTGGATGCGCAAAATATCTGCCTGTCATGGAATGAACTCTGGAAAGCTTATTGGGCAGGATTATTTTTTAATAATTTTTTGCCTTCCAGTATCGGTGGCGATGGGCTGAGAATTTGGTGGGTCGGTAAAGCTGCCCGGGATAATTCTGGTGCTGCTACCTCGGTTATAGTGGAGAGGATTTTAGCCACGACCGGTTTGGCCTTAACCGGTCTGGTGGCTGCGGCCTTTGTCAACAGTCCGGATAACCGGGTAGGAATATCAGCAATTATATTATTCATAAGCTTAATTGTCGTGAGTTTGGGGTTGGTGGGCTTAATCTGTTTGGGGAGCTTCCCCCGTTGGGCAGAAGATAAAAAGGGTAAAATTATCTCTTTTTTAAGGAAAATGACACAACATGGTCAAAAACTCAAACATCAACCCGGCAGATTGGTGAGGGTAGGAATCCTGTCGGTGGCTTTCCAATTGGCGGTAGTACTGGTTAACTACTTTATTTTTCGGGCTCTGCAATTGACTGCCTTAGCCTGGTGGGATTTACTGTATGTAATCCCGGTAATATCTGTCGCAGCAATGTTGCCATTAGGAATAAACGGTTATGGGTTAAGGGAAGGGGCCTATGTGGCATTGCTGGGAATGTATCAGGTTCCGGCAGGCACGGCTATCTCAGCATCCTTATTGTTTGTTTTTCTGGTCAGTCTGTGTAGTCTTTATGGCGGAAGTACCTGGTTACGCTATCATCGAATTAAAGGAGAGTTTGCTGATGTCAAAGTCCAAAGCAGCACAAATAGTTCATGAAGAGATGAAGTCCGGGACCAACTGTTGTCAGGCCGTACTGGTGGCCGCAAGCAAAATGTGGGATATCTCTCTCGACCCCGATCTTATGGCTGCTGCCGGTCTGTTCGGTCGCGGAATTGGCAGTGGCTGTACCTGTGGAGCCCTCACCGGGATGGTAATGGCCGCCGGGATTATGAATCGATATCACCCTCATCCGGCCGGTTCTAAATTACCTCGGCACCTCCACGACCGGTTTAAAACGACATTTGGCGCAACCTGTTGCCGGGTTATCAGAAAAAAGCGCCCCCTCATCCAAAATATTGGCAATGGGGCCTGCATAGAGTTAACCTCTAAAACAGCCGAGATTTTGCTGGCTGAATGGGGGGGAGTACGAGGTGCCGGATCAGCAGAATCAGTCCCTGATTTCAATAATCATTCCAACCTTGAATGAAGAAAGAAATATCGCCCGCTTGTTAGATAGCTTACAGTCCTTGGCTGGTGTGGAGATCATCGTATGTGACGGTGGAAGCACTGACGCGACGCTGAAAATATGCCGCGGTTTTCCGGTGCGGGTATTAAGTTCCCAGGCAGGGCGGGGCATTCAGTTAAACGCCGGCGCTCAATCTGCGCAGGGAGAAATATTTCTTTTTTTACATGCCGACAGTATGCTTGAAAATCGGATATTGGATGATATCCGCAATGCTGTCAACCAAGGAAACTGCTGGGGATGCTGTACCCTTGGGTTTAATGAAAAAAACCTGCTTTTCTTTTGCATAGCCTGCCTTTCCAACCTTAGAGCCAAAGTTTTCAGCAGTTGTTATGGGGACCAAGGTATTTTTTGTCAGCGTGATTTATTCCGGAGAAATGGTGGTTTCCCGGAGACCATATTCCTGGAAGATATCATCTTCTCCCATCGGCTGCGACGCCAACAACGGGCACGGGTAGTTGAAGGAATGATTATTACCAGTACAAGGCGTTTTCGGAAAGCAGGTGTCTGGAGAACAATCGGAAAGATGCAGCTGATTAAGATTTTATATGCTATTGGAATTAAGCCGGAACAACTATGGAGATGGTTTAAGTATGCCGGTTAAGAGACACGATGCGGCAGTAGTAGTAATGAGTAAGATACCAAGACCTGGTTTCACCAAGACCAGATTAAATACGGTTCTGAACGAACAGGAGAGCGCAGATTTTCACCGTGCCTCCCTGGCTGATACCTGCCGGGCCATTATGCAAAGCGGATTGCCCGGCTATATTTATTATGCAGAGCAGGATAAACATTCCCGGTCTGCACAGGATAGCCTCGTTACGCAGTATAACCTCGTCGAGCAGGATATTTGGGGATTGCCTGAGGATGAACGGCATTACTTCCAGATGTATCCCCAGTGGGGAAAAGATCTTGGGGAGCGGATCTACCACGCGGCCCGGGAAATTTTATTCAACTATGATGCAGTTCTATTTTTGGGAAGCGATATGCCGCATATTGAACCCGCCGTAATTTTGGAAGCAAAGGCAAAAATGCTTTGCAATGAAATTGTTATTGGCCCTGCCCAAGATGGCGGTTATTATCTCCTGGGGATAAAACAAGCTGCTCCGGCTATTTTCAAGGGCATACCCTGGGGAACTCCCCGGGTGTTGGAGAAAACCCTGGATATAATCAGAAAAAAGAACCGCAAATTTTCCTTGTTACCAATGCAAGCGGATATTGATACTTGGGATGATTTATTGGCTTTTTACCTTGCCGGTGTAGTAGATGGGCATGATTTTTATAAAAAGTTAGCAGCTTACAAGATGGCTACTGCATTGGTAAAAAAGTACAGTTCACTGAGTAATAGAGTACAGTTCACTGAGTAATAGAGTACAGTTCATTTAATAGTACAGTTCATTTAATAAAGGAGTACCAGTTCATCATTAAAGGAGTCTTAAAGGATGGATAAGAGTATAAAAAATATTGTCGATAAGGCAATGAACAGGAATTTACTATCCGCACTGGAAATAAGAAACTTGCTGGCTCTGCCTCTTGACTCGGAAGAAGCATTTTATATCCGGTACGCAGCCTTACAATTAAATAAGGAAGTCATGGGTGGCAGGGCTGAAATACATGGCCAGGTTGGAGTCAACAGTGGGCCTTGTGCCCGCAACTGTGCCTTTTGCTCTTTCGCTGCCTGCAATCGAGTCTTTAAGGAACAACGGGTCGAAGCAATCGAAGGGATTATCGAAAAATGTGTTCGTCTTCAAGCGGAAGGGGCTAATGCTATTTATCTGATGGCTACAGCAACCTTATCATTTGCAGATTTTTTAAACATGGGACGGCTGGTGAGAAGCAGCTTGGAAGCAGAGACAATCCTTATAGCAAACATTGAGGATTTCGGAATTCAGGAAGCCATTGCCCTTAAGGAGGTCGGTTTCAACGGAGTTTATCATGCAGTGCGGCTGGGAGAAGGTAAGGACACCCGGATTTCCATGCAGAAACGCCTTGAGACCATCGCGGCTGTTCATAAAGCCGGTCTTAAATTGGGGACATGTGTGGAACCGGTTGGGCCTGAGCATAGTCTGGATGAAATAGTGGAGAAAACGCTCCTTACCCGGGAAATGCACCCGGTATTTAGCGGAGCAATGCGCCGTATTCCTATTCCCAATACCGGCCTGAGTCCCTATGGAAAAACCAGCGAAGCCCGAATGGCACACATTGTGGCAGTAGTCCGCCTGGCTACAGGCTATGAGGTAGCCGGAAACTGCACCCACGAGCCCAATGTTCTGGGAGTAACGGCCGGAGCTAACCTTTTATGGGCGGAAACAGGGTCCAACCCGCGCGATACCAAGAATGATACTGCCAGCGGAAGGGGCTTTGATATGGCTCGCTGCCGGGAAATATTAAGCGAAGCAGATATTGGGTTAATACAAGGGCCTTCCAGGATGTTCACTTCAACATAGGTGGACCACAAAGGTAAAATATTAGGAGTAGGGGGTATGTTAACTTAATATGGAAACAGAAAAGAACAAACAAAAAAAAATAAGTAAAATAGTTGTTCTCGCGCTGATTATCCTGACCGTTGGCTGCTATTTTTTTATTCCGTCTGTAAATGCCACATTTAACAATATTTCCAGGATGTTTGCATCAGGAGATTTTGCAGTTGTAAAAGAATTTGTGGCGTCTTACGGTCCTTATGCCATGGCAGTTTCTTTCCTTCTGATGGTATTCCAATCCGTGATTGCTCCGCTTCCTGCTTTCTTAATTACTTTTGCTAATGCCAATTTGTTCGGTTGGTGGCAGGGTGCAATTTTATCCTGGAGCAGTGCTATGGCAGGAGCGGCACTGTGTTTCTTGATTGCCAAAGTGTTGGGCAGAGATGTGGTCGAAAAACTCACCACCAAGGCCGGCCTGGAGCAGATCGATGTATTCTTTGAACGTTACGGAAAACAGAGCATACTGATTTGCAGACTACTTCCTTTTGTATCCTTTGATATTGTCAGTTATGCTGCCGGACTTACCTCTATGAGATTTTGGCCATTTTTTATCGCTACGGGTATTGGACAGTTACCGGCAACCATTGTCTATTCTTATGTCGGCGGTATGTTAACCGGTGGAGCAAAGTTATTTGTAACCGGGCTGCTTATCCTCTTCGCATTATCTGTCTTTATTGTACTCTTGCGCCAAATTTATACTTCAAGACAAAAGGTAAACCAATCGCTGAAGGCCAAAAAGTTTTAACAATCCGTGTATGTTTAATCGTATATCATGGTTTATCTCACAAAAGCCCAAGCCATTTTTACAGCAAGTTTTCATTAAATAGATGCTACATTGGAGGCACTTGAGACTACACTTTCGTAAAGATAGACAAATTAATACACTTAAGTTAAACAGGAGGTAACTATGTGGTTATTGGCTTGGCGAAATACCATCAGAAGACGAAAACAGTCTCTATTAACAGTAATAATTACTGCTTTAACAATACTTACTTTTGTAGTCGTCCTATCTATTTTTTTGATTATGCAAGAGGGATTGGCTCTTTCAAGTGAACGCCTGGGAGCTGATGTCATAGTTCTGCCCGACAAAGCAAAGGCCGATGCCTATCAGACTTTGTTTACGGCAACCCCCGCTAATATTTATATGCCCAAAAACACAATAGAAAAAGTTAGAGAAATTAAAGGTATTGAACAAGTAAGTCCCCAATTTTTCACACAGACCCTTTCGGGTGGATGTTGTAGTTATGGAGATGAAATTCGCCTGGTAGGATATGATCAAAAAACAGATTTTATTCTGAAGCCGTATTTCAACGAGCAGAGCTTTGACAGATTAGAGGATAATCAAGTAATCATTGGCAGCAAGGTTGAAGCTTTTTTGGGCAACAAAGTGGCAATTTTAGCAAAGCCTTTTACAGTTGTAGGAACGCTTTATCCAACCGGAAGCGGTATGGATGAAACCATATATCTAAATATTGATGTCGCCCGCAAATTAGCTGAGGATATTACCGAACTACAATACTTATGGTCAGATGCTCGACCGGAAGATCTTATTTCTTCCATTTTAATTAAAACAGAAAAAGGAATTAGCCCAAATGAAGTTGTTGATAAAATCAACCAATCCGGTTTAGGAGTGCAAGCCGTGGCAACCAGCGAAACAATCAATAAGGTAAGAATGCAAGCGGAAACAATCAGTAAAGTCTTTTTTGTCTTATGGTTTTCTTCCCTCTTGATTGCTGCTTTAGCATTGATTGGGCGTTTCAATTCCCTGGCCAAAGAACGCAAAAAAGAAATTGGTATGCTAAGAGCAATAGGCATACAGAAAAACCAGATATTTCGGCTTATGCTGAGCGAAGCCTGGATTATGGCTTTTACAGGTGGAGTGGCCGGGAGTATCCTGGGTTGTATCTGTGTTAGTCCAATTATAGGAATATTAAAAGATGAACTTACTTTACCATCCGGAATATGGACTTCATCAGCAGCTTTAAAAAGTGGAGTTTCCGGTATTTTAGTCGCGTTACTTTTAGGTTCTGTTGCCTCACTTTACCCTGCCTGGAAAAGCGCAAGATTAGATCCTCAAGAAGCAATTACCCAAGGAGGGCTAGGCTAAAGTGGAGATTTGCAGACTGGAAAACGTGAGTAAAACTTACCTGATGGGAGAAAAGGTTCGTCCTCTACAAAATGTCAATCTGGTCGTAAATTCAGGTGATTTTATTTCTATAGAGGGTCCTTCAGGAATTGGTAAGAGTACATTGCTCTATGTCATGGGCAGTTTGTTAAAACAAGATGAAGGTAAGCTTTACCTGGCCGGCCAAGATACCAGTCTATTGACTGATCGGCGGTTAACAACTATACGAGCAGAAAAAATAGGCCTTATCTTTCAGGAAGCTAACCTGATTGAAGCACTTACCTTACAGGAAAATCTGGTGTTTGCTCAATCATTGGGTAAAAAAAGCAAAAATGATTCCCAGGAACTTGCAACGTTGCTGGAGCGACTGGGGTTGGCCGACCGGAAGGACTTTCTTCCTCATCAGCTTAGTGGCGGACAAAGGAGGCGGGCTATGGTTGCCCGTGCGCTGATTAATTACCCCCTACTCATCCTTGCAGATGAACCAACTAATGATCTTGATGACGTTTGGGCCAAGGTAATTCTTCAGTTATTTGTGGAAGCTATCCATAAGGGCTGTGCTGTTGTGATGGTTACTCATAACCACAGATGGGCTGCAGATGCTACTGTCCGATATAGGATGGAACATGGAAAATTAGCCCTACTTGACAAGTAACCCTATGGAAATTCGCTGAACAAGGTGAGAGAACCTGCTCTTCCCATTTATAGAAGCGGGTGTATCACAAATAGCTAAATTTGAGGAGGTGATGTTTGAAAGAATGCTTTTATGACGTTTTGTATCTCAAGAAAGGAGTACTTATAAGAATGAAAAAGCATTTATCAAAGATTATTTTGGGAATGGAGCTTTTAGCGTCTTTGCTTGTTATGGGATCAATTTTTTACTGGGCTCCTGTTTGTGCCGGTTTGCTTACTTTAGAAAACGGTAATATGGTCCATATGAAATGTTTTTATACCGGCCAGGCTTCTGTCGCTTTAGCTCTAATCTTACTGACTACAGCCATTGTGGTATTTTTCTCCAAAAATGATCATCACAAGGTTCAATGGATTAGTATTGTAATTGGAATTCTGCTTATAGCTAATACATTTGAATCGGTAATTGGCATCGGGATATGTAAAAATCCTTCAATGGCTTGTCATTCTACAGCTGTCTGGCTTAGAAGTGCCGGTGTTTTAACCGTTGTAAGCGGTCTTGTTGATATCCTTG
>JBMNTM010000079.1:0-7350 GCA_050945735.1 Desulfosporosinus sp. | reverse complement strand
CCATATTATCGAAGCTGATGCCGGTACATCTTTGCTCAAAGCGGCTGCTCAAGCGGGAATAAATATAAAATCAGGGTGCGGCGGTAAAGGAACTTGCGGTGCATGTAAAATTGTGGTATTAAGTGGAGAACCCTTAGTTACCGGAACCGGATACTTAACTCCTGAGCAGATTTTCTCAGGTGTCCGGCTAGCTTGTCAAACAATAATTAAGTCTGATTTAACAGTTTTAGTGCCTCCAGAGTCCCGCTTAAAAAAACATCAGGTTTTGATGGGAGACGTGCATAAAGAAATTTTACAAGAAAGTAAACAAGATTTACTGCACAGGTTCGGGTATCACCCACTTGCGATGAAAACAAGAATCTCCCTCTCACCGCCGACCCTGACGTCTAACATGAGTGATTGGGATCGAGTGGTTCTGGAACTTAAGCGTGTCTTCAGAACTGGTGACAAACCCCTACATATTCCTTTATCCATTTTAAAAAATTTACCGGAGACACTTCGCAAAGCAAACTGGGATGTTTCTGTTACCCTAAGCGGTGAGCCTAATTCAGGGTTAACCGTCATACATATAGAACCCGGAAATGAACGACCATCCTATGGCTTGGCAATTGATATTGGCACTACTACAGTTGTCGTTTACTTAATCAATCTCTTGACAGGGGAAATTGCGGATCAGCAGGGAGGATACAATAAGCAGGCTAAATTTGGCGATGACGTTATATCACGGATAGTGTATGCCACAGAAGAAGTAAAGCACTTAGAAGAGATTCAGCATACGGTTATTGAAACCATTAATGAACTTATTGACACCATACTTGTCCGGCAATCTCTAACAAGTTACAATATCTCATGTGCAATGATCGTCGGTAATACCACAATGATACAATTATTTTTGGGAGTAGATCCGCGCTATATTCGTTTAGAACCATATATTCCTACTATGGCAAACATACCATCTGTCCCCGCCCGGGAGATTGGGCTTCATATGATACCGGAGTCGTTGGTACATTGTTATCCTTCGGTTGCGAGTTATGTTGGCGGTGATATCGTAGCCGGCACATTGGTTACAGATCTGGCCAATGGGGAAGAGATCTGTCTCTTTATTGACATAGGTACAAACGGTGAAATTGTACTTGGTAATAAGGATTGGCTTATGGCTTGTGCTTGTTCTGCCGGACCAAGCTTTGAAGGCGGCGGGATTACTTTTGGTATGAGAGCAATGCGTGGAGCAATTGAACGGGTGATTATTGATCCGGATTCCCTGGATGTATCCCTAAAGGTGATTGGCGAAAGCCTCCCTATTGGAATTTGTGGTTCAGGTCTTGTGGATTGTGTTGCTAAGTTACGCGAAACAGGAATTATTGATCGTGCCGGGAATTTTCAATTGGAACATCACTCATACTCGGGTCGATTAAGAGCGACGAACAATGACAAAGAATTTGTCTTGGCCTGGGCTGATCAAGCGGGCGGAGATAAAGATGTGGTGATCACTGAAAATGATGTAAAAAATTTTATTCGCGCGAAAGCTTCGATCTACGCCGGTATTTGTTCTTTGCTGAAGATGGTTGCTGTGGATATGGAAATGATCAGTAAGATTATCATTGCTGGCGGATTTGGCAATTACCTCAATGTTCATGACGCCATTCAAATTGGCTTACTTCCAGATGTGGAAACAGAACGTTTTGAATTTGTTGGCAATGCTTCTATTAAAGGTGCGCGTCTTGCCTTACTTTCACAGAATGCCTGGCAAGAAGCAGCAGCGCTGGGACGGAGAATGACTTATGTTGAGCTATCAGTTGGAGCAACCTTTATGGAAGAATATGTATCCGCCCTATTTTTGCCCCATACAGATTTATCCCAATTTCCATCTTGTAAATATTGATGATTGTATTTTTTAGAATATGCCGGAATCTTACATGCTAAAATTTTGATTAGAAGGGAGCGAAGTTTGTGTCCATAACATTAATTAAAGAAAGATACGCCAGTAACCTCAGAGAGGTTGTTCTTGGAGCAACTCCTGAACAAGGAGGAACAAGAACTGCCACTGTTACAGTTGGGGGAGATAGTACCTTACCTTTTCTCCACTTTGAAGGTCAAATGCCCAATCGTCCGGCAATCGCCATGGAAATCACGGACATCGTTCCCAACTGGAATGATATAATTACTAAACAAATTGGAAATGTCATTAATAACCCTGCGACTTGGGCTAAAAAATGTGTTAATGAGTTTGGCGCTGATCTTATTTACTTGCGGTTTGATGGAGCAGACCCTGAAGGAAATAATCGTTCGCCTGACGATTGTGTCCGTATCGTTAAAGATGTTTTGGCTGCTGTCGGAGTTCCACTCATCGTCGAAGGGTGTAATGATCCAGTTAAAAACAATGAGGTAATAGCGGCTATTGCAGAGGCTGCTGCAGGAGAAAACCTCCTGATAGGGATTGCTGAACTTGATAACTACAAGTCTATAGTTGCTGCGGCGATGGTTCATAAACATACTGTAATTGCGCGCTCCCCCCTTGATATAAGCATGTGCAAGCAGCTTAATATTTTAATCAGTGAGATGGGCTTACCTTTAAACAAAATTATTATTGATCCCATGGTTGCGGGACTTGGATTCGGCTTGGAGTACGTTTATTCAATTATGGAGCGGATACGCCTGGGAGCTTTGGCAAATGACAAAATGCTATCCATGCCAATTATTTGTACAGTTGGTTACGAAGCTAATCGCTGTAAAGAGGCTTATATATCTGCTGAAGAGTATCCTGGTTGGGGAAATCTTGAAGTTCGGAACGTGCTTTGGGAAGCAGTAACCGCTTCCGGTGTGCTCCAAGCCGGAGCGAGTATACTTGTGATGCGTAATCCAACAGCAGTACGTTTAGTTCAGAGGCACTTAGCTGATTTGTTGAGCACTTCACAGTGATTTAAAAAACACTACTTGAAAGGACGTGAATAAAATGCTTGTTATTGGTGAACGAATCAATGGGATGTTTACTGATATTGGGAATGCTCTTCGTGCTAAAGATCCAAAACCGTTACATTATTGGGCTGTGAAGCAAGAGGAAGGAGGAGCTCACTACCTTGATGTAAATTCCGGTCCAGCTATACCAAATGATGAACGAGCTGCTGCTTATGAGTGGATGGTTAATGTTATCCAAGAAGTGACGGAATTGCCTCTTGTCTTAGACTCAACAAACTATGATGCAATCGAAGCAGGCTTAAAAATTTGTAAACGCCCCGCGATAATAAATTCTTGCCCGGCAGAACAAGTAAAAATCGAACGCGTATTTCCCATGGCTCTTAAATATAACGCCGCGATCATCGGTTTAACTATGGACAAGAAAGGAATCCCTAAGGATGCAGAGAACAGAGTGGCTTTTGCCTTGGAATTAGTAGCCGCTGCAGATGAATACGGTATCCCAATGGAAGCTCTCTTCCTTGATCCGCTTATTCTTCCAGTAAACGTCGCTCAAGATCATGCACCAGAAGTATTAGAATCTTTACGTCAAATAAAAATGTTGGCAAACCCGGCACCACGTACGGTTCTTGGTTTATCTAATGTATCACAGAAATCATCTAATCGAAGTTTAATCAATCGTACATTCCTTGCCATGGCTATAGCATCAGGACTTGATGCTGCCATTATGAATGCCAATGACGATGAACTCATCGATGTTGTCGCCACATGCCAAATCCTGCTTAACAAAAGCGTCTATGCGGATTCTTACCTGAAAGTATTCCGCTCACGCGAATAACCAGGAATATCATAAAAGCTTCCTGGAACCTTCCGGGAAGCTTTTTTACTTTCCACTGTGAGTAATTCACTTGGGATAATCATACCTTCGCTGAAACAAGCATAGCTTTCAACAGATATATTTATCTGGAGGTAAAAACCTTGGAGGCATATTTTTATAATGACCCTCGAATTGAAGAGTGGATAAATCAAATCACAGAAAAAATATTAACAGTTTGTCTCTTAACTGGGATTGATTCAGAGGCGGAGTTTCAAAAGGGTTGTCAAATTGTCACAGATGTGATGCATTTATTACAAGAAATATCGTCAATACCAGCAGAATATTTAGAAGATGGACTTAAACAACTCCTTGAACAGCAACTTCCTGACTCACGGATCATAAGTAACTTTCCTTCATTCCAAGATACTTTGAATAAAATGTTACATGAGGGCATGACAAGGACGATTAATACCCAAAACAAAGAGATTTTGAGGACCCTACCTTTTTCTAAGAAGAATACTTTTGAAACAGAAGAAGTGGGAGATACAGCCGGGAGTCTAATAAATGATAGGTTAGTAGCTGATGAAGTAGAAGTAATTAGTGCGCTTGCATCAGTCGACAGCACGTGTATTACAAATACCTCTCAACTATCTGGAATTTTACATAAGATGATAGTTCCTGAGCAGGCAGCTTGTCTTAAATTCGTTCTCGGTAACCTATTTCCCAATGCCTCAGTAAGTTGGAACCTGAGCTTAATGGGTCATACATTTATTGCCCAAGTAGAGGATATTCTAATTTATCTCAATAATTCCGAACATCCTTGTAATGTCGAGAAATTTAATAAAGAAGGCTGGAAGGTCTACATGTGTAATTCAGAAGATCTTCTGTTTCTCCACAGGTTAGAAAGAGGAATCAGACAAATTCGGCGTTTAAGCCGGCAGAGGAAAAACGGAAATATTTAGTTGTTTATGAAGATGAGTAGGATATCGTATTGCATTGTCGAATATAAAATATATCTATCAAAGCAATAAATGCAAAATTATACCTAAATGTTGAGATAGAAATATTTAGATCAGTTGAAAAATTGTTGGAGGATTGTAGCAAATGAAAATTAGCTTTTTTGGAGCAGCACAAGTAGTTACAGGATCATCGTTTCTTTTAGAATCAGGCGAATCTTGTATTCTAATAGATTGCGGAATGTTTCAGGGATCCAAAGTACTGAAAGAATTAAATTATAACAAATTTCCTTATGATCCAGCGAGTATTGACGCCGTTATTTTAACCCATGCTCATATTGATCATTCAGGGCTGTTGCCAAAATTAATGAAAGCAGGGTTTAAGGGTAATATCTGGGCTACCAAGGAAACGATTAAGTTATGTTCAATAATGCTTCCGGATAGTGGACATATTCAAGAAATGGAGATAGAGCGAAAAAATCGCAAGCGGATGAGAGCTGGACTTGAACCTTTAGAATCAATTTATACTGTTCAAGATGCGCTGGATACCCTTCCTTATTTTCGTGAAACGCCTTATAATACAATAATAGACCTTTCTCCAACGATATCTTTTCAATTTCAAGACGCTGGCCACATTTTAGGGTCCGCATATGTTGTGGTATACGTCAAAGAACCTGTCTTTAGGAAAACCATCGTATTTTCCGGTGATATTGGCAATGTTAACCAACCTTATATTGAAGATCCAAGTATGTTAAGGGAAGCTGACATTGTGATTATGGAAACAACTTATGGAAATCGTCTTCATAACGCAGAAAATCCAGATGGGTCAAAAATTCAACGCGATGAACAGCTTGCAGATACGATTCGTAGAACTTATGAAGCCGGAGGGAACTTAATCATCCCATCCTTTGCTATTGAACGGACCCAAGATCTACTTTATTATCTTTTGCAATTACAAAACGAAAAGCGTATCCCCACTTTGCCAATTTATATTGACAGTCCCTTAGCTATTGCAGCTACTAAAATATTTCGTGAAAACACCAAAAATTTTGATGCAGAGACTATTGCTCTAATTAATCAAGGCAATAATCCATTGACTATGCCGAACCTTCATTTTAGTCTGACTGCTGCTGATTCAATAGCCCTTAATAAGATTGAAGGCGGAACGATCATAATTGCCGCTAGCGGTATGGCCGATGCCGGAAGGATTAAACATCACCTTAAACACAACCTCTGGCGGAAGAATGCTACAGTTCTTTTTGTTGGACATCAGGCCGAAGGCACACTCGGCCGCATGCTTATTGATGGTGCCAAAATTGTTACTATTCATGGAGAGAAAATTACCGTTAATGCTCAGATCACTCAAATAGAAGGTTTTTCTGCTCACGCTGATCAAGCTGCCTTGCTTCAGTGGCTTTCTCTCATAGGAAAACATTTGGAGCGACTTATTCTTGTTCATGGGGAATTAGAAGCTCAAACCATTTTTTCCACAAAATTTCAAGAGAAATTTGGTAAAACACCTGTTATTCCTCAACTTGGAGAGGTTATTGAATTTCTACCAAATCGGATCGTGAGGTATATTCCGGATAAGGAATGGTTACCACAGGAATTACCACAGGAATTTCCAAAGAAGTTACCTCAGGATGATTCACCAACATATCAACCTGTAAGACAAACATTAAAACGATCTAAAACGTATAATACACGTCAGTCTCAGGCTCAAGTAAATAAGGCAGCTGCCCGATTACGTCATAATCTCAGGCAACTGCTAAATGAAGGGAAACGGACGCGTGATTTTATCAGGGTCGTGAATATTCTGGATAGCATAACAAGCTGGCTTGAAGAACAAATACAAGAAATGAAGCCCGGAAAGTAAATATTCATAAACTAAAGCCAGGCAAATTCGGCAGTTTGACGTCTTATCCCAGCCAAGAAACGAAATGTTTCTTCACGACGCTTTACTGCCAAACGTTTTCCGGCTTTGGTAGATACTTTGTGAGGAAGGGCCTCAGCAAAAAGTCGGGCTCTATCTATTGCATTTTCAGTTGTTTGAATTAACTCATCCTGTCCAACCAAGCTAAATAGACGCATTAAGCCTATGTTGCCAAAATTATCCAAAATGTCTGAATCACGTAAATAGACTGCTTCATCACTTCGTCCCGGTTCAGAATAATACATGTGATTTTCAACTGCGTCTAATACTAACGGCAACTTAGTCGGAGAAAACATCTTTTGTTGGAGGATGTTTGAGGTTACTCCCTTAGAACGCAAGGTATGATCAATGTTATTGATTGCATAGCGAGGGTATTTTCCAGTGTCATGCAGCATTGCCGCAGTATAAAGAACTTCATCATCTAAAGTTAAGCCAGTTGAGAGTTCTTTGGCGAGATGATAGACCCTAAAACAATGGTTTATACCCCAAGCAGGATGAACACCAGAATTTTTTACGATATCTATAAGTTCTTGCCGAAAGTCCATACTTACTCCTCCTATTTTTTGATCTCAATTAGTAAAAGAGAATAGTTCTCGTACGCTGCTTCGTTATCGCTGGTCTTAAGGTAGAGACCAATGCTTAAAGCAATGCCATGAGAACAAGTTTACTTAGAAGTTATATACTCCAAAATGCTTTTATTCTCCTGCTATAATTTGGAAAATGTTTTGACC
>JBMNTM010000078.1:0-7407 GCA_050945735.1 Desulfosporosinus sp. | reverse complement strand
AGATGTAATAATCAAGAGATATGCTGTTCGTGAATAAAATGAAATACTGTGAAAACAAGAGATATTTGAAGAAATAATTAGTTTATTAAGGGAGGAAAAGAACCCTCTTTTCATAGTATTGAATTATTATACAAATAAATGTATAATTATAAATAAGATTAAGGTTTTACGGATTTCCATTGTTTATTAATTTCACTGCATTATTATTTATCTGAATCATTTAGAGGCTTAAATGCTGATCTGATATCGAAAATGAGTTCAATTCTGAGAGTGAGGGGCAAAGATATGAAAGTTGGCGTTCTTGGTGCAACGGGATATACAGGGCAGGAATTAGTGCGTTTATTGAAGCGCCATGGGGAAGTAGGGGACTTGTTTCTTTCTTCATCCAGTATAGCCGGAACGGATTATGAATCAGTATATCCACAATGGAGTGGTCAAAATGTGGGGAGCTTGGAGGATGAAAACGTACCTGATCTTGATGTGCTTTTTTGTGCACTTCCCCATGGATTGACAGCGGCAAGAATGGAATCTTTTTTAGAGCGTGGTATGAGGGTTATTGATTTGGGAGCAGACTTTCGGTTGAATTCTGCTAACGTTTATGAGGAATGGTATAAAATTAAACATCCTGCAAAAAACTTGCTCGCAAGTGCCACGTATGGTTTACCAGAACTATATCGGGATCAAATACGGGATCAATTCCTCATCGCTAATCCCGGTTGCTATCCAACGGCGACTTTACTTGCTCTAGTTCCTTTTCTACGCAATAAACTGATTCAAACAAGTAATATAGTTATTGATGCTAAGTCGGGCGTATCCGGGGCTGGCCGTGGGGTCTCCTTAAGTATGCATTATTCGGAGGTTAATGAAAACTTTAAGGCTTATGGGGTAGGAGATCATCGGCATACCCCAGAAATAGAACAAGAACTCTCCAAGGCAGCGGGGATGCCGCTAACAGTAAATTTTACTCCTCATCTCGTGCCTATGACGCGTGGCATGCTGGTCACGATTTATGTTGCGGTACAACCAGGAGTAGAGGAGGAAGAACTTCGTGAGTGCTGGCGGAAACAGTATGAGCAAGAGGAATTTGTTCATGTTTTGCCACCTGGGACTTGGCCTCAGACGAAATTTGCCACGGGAAGCAATAATGCTTTTTTACAATTAACTGTGGATCAGAGAACTAATAATGCCATAATTGTTGCCACAATCGATAATTTGATTAAAGGTGCCGCAGGACAGGCAGTCCAAAATATGAATCTGATTATGGGATTCCCTGAGGGCCAAAGTATTTCAGGAATAGCCCTTTGGCCTTGATCGGTAAGTTTTATACAAGGAGAGTGTGATTTAATGAGTTTCGTGGAAGAACCTTGGATATCAATTGATGGTGGGGTAGCTGCTCCGAAGGGATTCTATGCGACCGGCGTTCAAGCAGGTATTAAGTATGCAGATAAATATGATATTGCGCTGGTTTTTTCTCAGGTTCAGGCTCAGGCAGCCGGTGTTTATACTCGAAATTTGGTTAAAGCACACCCCCTTTATTTAACGCAGCGCCATTTACAGAACGGTTCTGCCCAAGCTATTGTAATTAATAGTGGAAATGCAAATGCTTGTATTGGTGAATCCGGAGATCAGGCGGCCTTGGCAATGGCGCAAGGTGTAGCAACGTATCTGGATATACCTGCTGAGGATGTTCTTGTGGCCTCAACCGGCGTGATTGGGGTTGAGATGCCGCTTGAGCGAGTCTTAAGCGGCATTCAGGCGGCATGTTCAGAACTCATTGAAAGTATGAAGGGCATTCGTGAACCAAGTGACAATACGGAAGACGGCGCTCATCGGGCAGCGTTGGCAATTATGACAACAGATACGACAGTCAAAGAATATGCGTATGAGCTTCCTTGTTCTCAAGGAGGAGTAATTAGACTTGGAGGAATGGCTAAAGGATCCGGCATGATCCACCCCAATATGGGAACCATGTTAGGTTTCCTGACGACGGATGCTAATATTGCTTCTATAGAACTACAACGAATCTTGCGTGAAGCAGTCGATGAAAGTTTTAATATGGTTACCGTAGATGGAGATACCAGCACTAATGATATGGTCCTTTTTTTAGCAAATGGCATGTCCGATGTGACATTAAGTGGGGAAGATTTATTATACTTTGAGAAAATGGTGAAGCTGATGTGTGTCAAGCTGGCTCAGGATATTGCCCGGGATGGGGAGGGGGCCGGCAAATTTTTGGAAGTAACGGTAACTGGCGCTCAATCTAAAGAAGACGCCCGGAAAATTGCGCGCAGTATTTGTGGCTCCAGCTTGGTGAAAACCGCACTCTTTGGGGAAGATGCTAATTGGGGTAGGATTTTTACGGCAGCGGGATATGCCGGAGCGGAGTTTGAACCGGACAAGGTAGATATCTTTTTAGGAGATTTAATCGTCGCTCAAGCGGGAAGAGGGGTAGCATTTCCGGAAGAAAAGGCTAAGGAGATACTTGGGTCTAAAGACATTCTGATTAAATTGAACTTTAACATTGGAAAAGAGCAGGCAACTGCCTGGGGATGTGATCTGACCCATGAGTACGTCACAATAAACGGGAGTTATCGAACCTGATATTAATGATTGATATGGGAGGTGATTGATTTGACACTGATGGAACAAAGATTAGGTAAGGCTCGGATTTTAGTAGAGGCTCTTCCGTATATCCAGAAATTCTCAGGAAAAACCATCGTGATTAAGTATGGTGGGCATGCTATGATTGATCCGGTCTTAAAAGAATCTGTAATCATGGATGTTCTGCTCTTGCATACTGTGGGGATTCGGCCGGTAGTAGTTCACGGCGGTGGGCCGGAGATTAATGCCATGCTGGAGAAAGTAGGTATTGAAAGCCAATTTGTCAAGGGCTTAAGAGTCACTGATGCGCAAACTATGGAGATTGCGCAAATGGTTTTGCTAGGTAAGTTAAACACAGAGATGGTATCCCTCCTCAATCGCTTTGGTGGGAAGGGTGTCGGCTTATCAGGAAAAGATGCTCAACTCCTCAGAGCAGCTAAGAAGCCCATGCAGATGGCCAATAACCAGGGGGAGATGGAGATTGTTGATCTCGGGTACGTGGGAGAAATTCAGTGCGTTACGCCTGATATTTTGCATACTTTATTGGAACATGGATATATCCCTGTCATTTCACCCGTTGCAAGTGGGGAAAACGGGGAAACCTATAATGTGAATGCAGATACGGCTGCAGGAAAAGTAGCAGAGGCATTGCAGGCAGATAAGCTTCTTCTTTTAACCGATGTGAGTGGCATACTACGTGATGTAAAGGATCCAAACTCATTGATTCCTACCATTTCCAGAGAAGAAGTGGCTGCACTGGTGGAACAAGGAATTTTATTCGGTGGAATGCTGCCCAAAGTAGAGTGTGCAGTTTCGGCTTTAGAAGGCGGCGTTGGAAGTGTACATATCCTGGATGGACGCCAAAGCCATGCTATTTTGCTTGAGTTGTTTACTGATGGTGGAATCGGAACAATGTTTGTTTAAACAGAAGTCAGTGATCAGCTAGTCAGAGGCCAGAATACGATCTTGAGAATAGAGATAAGGTATTTAGATATTAGAGAATAGAGATAAGGTATTAGATATTAGAGATTAAATATTTTGGTACGCACCACGAATATCGAGTGGGGGGATGAAACTTGAAACAATTGGCTGGCCTATCAAGTGAGGTAATTATAGAGCGGGGAAAAAATGTAGTAATGAATACCTACAACCGCCTGCCCATGACGATCGTCAAAGGGGATGGAGCCTGGGTATGGGATGCAGATGATAAACGATATTTGGATTTTCTGACAGGGTTGGCTGTCAACTCACTAGGGCATAATCATCCTGCTATCGTCCGTGCGGTTCAAGAGCAAGCTAAAGAGATTATCCACACATCAAACTTGTACTGGATACCGAACCAGGTCGCTTTGGCAGAGCGCTTAGTGCAGCATTCTTTTGCAGATAAAGTCTTCTTTTGTAATAGCGGAGCGGAGGCAAATGAAGCAGCCTTTAAGCTAGCCCGGAAACACGCTAAGAAAAACTTTGGAGCGCATAAGTACGAGGTAGTTGCACTGGAAAATTCGTTTCATGGCCGGACATTGGCGACACTCACGCTCACAGGACAGACTAAATATCAAGAAGGTTATGATCCGCTTCCGGCAGGATGCTCTTATGCAAAATTAAATGATCTTGAGGATCTAAAGGCTAAAGTGAATAATAACACAGCAGCAGTCTTCATTGAGCCTATTCAGGGGGAAGGAGGAGTGCTGCCGGCTTCCAGGGAGTTTTTACAAGGAGCGCGTTCACTGTGTGATCAATTTGGGGCCCTGTTGATTTTCGATGAGGTACAGTGTGGTATTGGTCGGACAGGAAAGCTTTTTGCACATGAGTGGAGCGGTGTGGTTCCGGATATTATGACCTTAGCTAAAGCCTTAGGCGGTGGAGTGCCGATTGGAGCAATGCTGGCTACGGATGAAGCTGCAAAAGCCTTTCAACCAGGGGATCACGCTTCAACCTTCGGAGGAAATCCTTTGGCGACTACTGCTGCCTGTGCTGTTTTGGATGTGATGCTCGAGGATGGTTTTATGAAAGGAGTTCAGGAGCGCGCGGAGTATTTTCAAAAGGGGCTTGAAGAACTGGCTGCGAAGTATCAGACTGGGGAACCTGTCCGCGGAAAAGGATTTATTTTAGGGTGGCCCGTTTCTAAGTTGGGCCCGGAGATTGTCGAGGCCTGCCGACAAAATGGACTTCTGATTAATTGTGTTGGCAATAAGATCTTACGTTTCCTCCCCCCGCTAATTGTTGAAAAACCAGAGTTGGATGAGGCCATGGAGATTTTGGATAAAGTATATAACGAACTATGGTAGACAAACCGGAGAGTAGGAGCCAGGAAATAATTTCTAAGGGGGTGGCTTATGGATATAAATGTTCAATCCATGTTTAAAGGGCGAGACTTTATTTCACTTCATGATTTTTCTCAAGACGACTTAAACTGCATTCTTGATTTAGCTAAAAAACTTAAAGATGCACAATATGCAGGACGACCACATCCGATTCTTCAAGGCAAGACCTTGGGGATGATTTTTACAAAGTCTTCGACACGGACGCGGGTGTCTTTTGAGGTAGGTATGTTTCAACTTGGGGGCCATGCACTCTTTCTGAGCGGACAGGATACCCAGATCGGGAGAGGGGAAACGATCGCCGATACGGCACGTGTTCTATCACGGATGGTCGATGCAATCATGATACGTACCTTTAGCCATCAAGAAGTTCTGGATTTAGCAAAATTTGCTGCGGTTCCTGTAATTAACGGACTTACTGATCTGCTGCATCCATGTCAGGTGCTCGCAGACCTGATGACCATACAGGAACATAAAGGTTGCTTAGCAGGCTTGAAGCTTGCCTATATCGGAGATGGGAATAACATTGCTCATTCCCTGATGTTTGGAGGAGCTAAAATGGGATTACATGTTGTTATCGCTTCTCCTCAGGAATATAAGCCGGATCCGGAGCTTGTTGCTTTGGCTCAGGAGGATGCCATGAATAACGGTGGATGTGTAGAGGTAATCACTGATCCCACAGAAGCAGCCCGAAATGCCGATGTACTTTACACTGACGTATGGGCAAGTATGGGTCAAGAAGAAGAGGCAAACGTACGTAAGGGAGCATTTAAAGGATATCAGATTAATTCAGATCTATTGAAACGGGCGAGCCAATCCGCTATTGTCCTACATTGCCTTCCGGCACATCGCGGAGAGGAAATTACCGATGATGTGATTGAGGGAGTACAGTCAGTTGTCTTTGACGAAGCAGAGAATCGTCTGCACGTGCAAAAGGCAATTATGGCATTAATTATCAGATAAATACAGATTGATTTTCTATGTAGCCGTATACAATACACAATACATAGACATGAATTCATCGAAAAGAAGGGAGATAACATGAAAAAGGTTGTTGTAGCATATTCTGGTGGGTTGGATTCTTCCATTATTGTTGCCTGGCTTAAGGAAACATACGGATATGAAGTGATTGCAGTGTCGGCGGATATTGGACAGGGAGAAGAATTAGCGCCGCTTCAGGAAAAGGCGCTCAAAAGTGGTGCCAGCAAACTGTATATTGAAGATCTGAAAGAGGAATTCATTACAGGGTTTATTTTTCCGACATTAAAAGCCGGAGCAATTTATGAAGGAAAATATCTTCTGGGGACTTCGTTTGCTCGTCCATTGATTGCTCGTCGTTTAGTGGAAATCGCTGAGCAGGAAGGTGCAGCTGCGATTGCCCATGGTGCAACGGGTAAAGGAAATGATCAAGTTCGTTTTGAATTGACTGTCAAAGCACTTAATCCGGACTTGGAGCTTATTGCGCCCTGGAGAATTTGGGATCTTAAGTCCAGGGAAGATTGCTACGACTATGCAGCAGCGCGGGGAATTTCTGTTCCGGGAACTAAGGAGCGTACCTACAGCATGGATCGTAACATTTGGCATCTCAGCCATGAGGGTGCGGACTTAGAAGATCCTTGGAATGAACCGAAACGTGATATTTACTTACTGGGTGTTGCCCCGGAAGATGCTCCTGATAAGGCGACATACTTAGAACTGGGGTTTGAACATGGGATTCCTACCTCATTAAATGGTGAGAAAATTGCACCAATAACTTTAATGGAAACCCTTAATGACTTGGGTGGAAAAAACGGGATCGGAATAGCCGATATCGTTGAGAATCGCCTCGTTGGAATGAAATCGCGTGGTGTTTATGAGACTCCGGGCGGAACAATCCTCTATGTGGCACACCAAGCTTTGGAAGAACTCACCCTTGACCGTCTTACGCTGCATTATAAAGAACAAATTGCTTTAAAGTATGCAGAAATTGTGTATGACGGAATGTGGTATTCTCCTCTGCGTGAGGCTTTAGATGCCTTTGTCGATGTGACCCAGAGAAATGTTACAGGTACTGTACGAGTGAAATTATATAAAGGAAATTGCACTTCAGTAGGTGTGAAATCTCCCTACTCCCTTTATAACGAAGAGTATGCGACGTTTGGCGATGATGGTGTGTATGACCAAACGGATGCTACCGGATTTATTAACCTTTTTGGCTTACCATTAAAGGCTAAGGCGCTGATGGAGAAAAAATCAGGATTGCGCAAATAAGATAAAAAGAAAGCGCCATATCGGGCGCTTTTTTTATGTATCAGAAAGTATAAGGTGTTAGGGTCCGGTCACTTAGAGACGCCTTTTTACTTATTTAATTCAGACAGGTGGCTGGAAATTGGGATATAAAGGAGAAATCAAAAAATTAATACATGAAAATAATAATAAAAGAATTAACACTTGATTCCACTGCAAAAACCCCAAAAATATTGTAAAACAGCAGGATAAACCCCTG
>JBMNTM010000077.1:0-7434 GCA_050945735.1 Desulfosporosinus sp. | reverse complement strand
AAACAAAATTTAAATATAAATACTTTTGTTGACAACACTTAAATACTGTTTCTATAGTTCTGATCTATAGTTCTGTTTATGTTAGAATAGTAATAGTTTATTTTCTCTTGTAAAAATATAAATTTATTATGTTTATGGAGTTGTTGCGTTGCTATGCCTGCTGAAAAAAAACATGTCCTCATCATCGGAGGCGGGGCCTCCGGGATGATGGCCGCGATTACTGCCGCCAGGAAAGGGGTAGCAGTTTCTCTTTTAGAAAGAAACTCACGGATCGGCAAAAAGATTCTGGCTACCGGTAATGGACGCTGTAATTTCACGAATATTAATGCTGCTCTTAGTTGTTATCAGGGACATAATCCTGGTTTCGCTTCTGGTGCTTTAGCCAGTTTTAATGTCCAGAAAACCTTGGATTTTTTCCACAAGCTGGGGGTTACAGCCAAAGTTGAAGAACATGGGAAAGTCTTTCCTATGTCGGATCAGGCCTCCAGTGTTCTCGATGTACTCAGGTATGAAATACATACATGCGGGGTCCAAGTTATTTGTGATGCCTTTGTAAAAAGTATTATCAGAAAGAATAAAGCTGTTAGTAATTCTTCTAATAATACCTTTAATCATGCTTTTACGGTTCAGTTGGAAAATGGCGATGAATTCAGCGGCCACAAGGTTATTTTGGCAGCCGGTGGGAAGGCTATGCCCTCCTCCGGTTCAGATGGCAATGCCTACCAATTAGCTGAAAGACTTGGCCATTCGCTTACCCCTATCTTCCCTGCTCTCGTGCAGCTTAAACTGGCAGGCAGCTTCTTTAAACAAATTGAAGGAGTTAAATTGGTCGGTACAGCTGAAATAATTCATAATCTGAAAACAATTGCTCAGGATAGCGGCGATATTTTATTTGCCAATTACGGAGTCTCAGGCCCACCCATACTACAAATCAGCAGAAAAGCAGGCGAACTCTTGCAAAAAAATGAAAAAGTTATTTTAAAGCTTAATATTTTAGATAAACTAAGCAAAGAAGAGTTAAAGGAACATCTCAGCCAACGGTTTCAAAACAGCCCTCAGAAAACTCTGGAATTTAGTTTAGTGGGCTTAATCAATAAAAGACTAATCCCTGTCCTCCTTAAAGAAGCGGGTCTTAAAGATTTAAAGCGTCCGGTATGCAATGTATCAGCCAAAGAGCGTGAACAAATTTTAAACATTTTGCAAGATTGGCGTTTTATAATTCGCGGGACAAAAAGCTGGTCCAGTGCTCAGGTAACTGCCGGAGGAATCGCTGTCAACGAAATTAACCCCTACACTATGGAGTCTAAACTAGTGCCGGGTTTATTTTTCGCCGGAGAAATTGTAGATATTGACGGCCTTTGCGGCGGCTTTAATCTGCAATGGGCCTGGTCCTCCGGGTTTCTGGCCGGGCTAAACGCAACCCTTTCATAAAGGTGGAAATAGCAGCGAAGCAACACAAAATCGCCACGTTCGGTAATACATTGGACTTATCAAGTTCTGCGATCCTTCAATTTATTTTCTTTAATGGTATTAAAATAATGTATTTAAAAAATTCCGGGGCTCATAATCAGTGATTCAGGGTCTTTAGTCAGTTCGCGGAGAGCAGCCCCAGGCCGCTGATTTGCCCATCCTTCATCCAGTAACTTTATAGTATCGCTGTAGCGATCATTGCTCCCCAATAAAACGAGTAATAAATCACCATCCGGCCTTGTGACATAGGATACCAAACACTGCGCAGCCTCAGTTGTAGTACCAGTTTTCAGGCCTTTGTCTCCAGGATAAACCCCTAGAAGACGATTTGTATTTCCAAACTCGGCTTTACGAAGCATACCACTGGCATCTTTCCATTGTATTTGGGCATGCTCTTTCTTTACATATTTCATAAGGCTGTCATTTTTAAGAAACTCACTGGCTATCTTGCATAAGTCGTTTGCGGAAGTATAGTGTTCATGGTCGGGCAATCCATGCGGGTTCATAAAATGGCTATTTTTACATCCAAGGGCAGCGGCATATTTGTTCATTTCTTCTGCAAAGGCGGGGATTGAACCGCTGATTTTTACTGCCAGTGCGGCAGCAGCATCGTTAGCACTATGAACCAAAAGTGCTGTTAAGAGTTCATGGACCGCTATTTCTGATCCCGGACTGAGGCCGAGCTGTGCTCCCCTTATATTATTTACTTCAGTGCCAACACGCACTAGATCTGTTTCTTGCAAGTTTTCCATCGCAAGCAGCCCGGTAAGAAGTTTTGTAGTACTAGCCGGCGCACGCTGTATGTCGGCATTATAGGATTTTAGAATCTTGTTCGTTTGCGGATCAATTAATACGCAGCTTACTTTCTGAGTTGAGAGTTTCTTAGTTGATGCCGCTATATCAAAACCCTGGGAATTAGGTTTAAAATCTGCTGCGTCAGTAATCAGTCCATGATCTTTAGTATCTTTAGTTGGGTGCATGTAGTGAAACACAAGATAGGACAAAAAACTAACAATCATAATTATCATAAGAAAAGATATCTTTGATCGAATAAAACTATTATGCTTAAAATAATACTTCAATGAATAATACCTCTTTATCAAAATCAAAATCAAAAATAAATTAAATGCGGTATTTGAGCACACTTATCAAATTTTTGGCTATGATAATTAACGCCATTATAGCGAAATTAAAACTACTGGGCAAGTTCCAAAAATTTTTAGTTATTTAAGCTATTAAAGTAGCTAAGAATCCCTCTTTTCTTGCCAATACTGCCATACCACCAAAAAAGGATAAGGATTAATCCATTGGCCGTTCGGTAATTCAATGCCAAAATGGAGATGATCCGGTGTTGTTATTGCATCTCCTGTATGTCCCATAGTGCCCAAATAATCCCCCATTTGAACTCTTTGCCCTTTGACAAGCGATGGAGAAATATATTGGAGGTGAGCGTAATAATAATAATTCCCATCATCACCGCGTATACCGACACGTTCTCCACCCAAGCGATTCCAGCCTAATTGCTCCACCCTTCCCCCACAAACACTGACGATGGGATTACCTTCTTTTCCAAAAAGGTCGGTCCCTTCATGTTTGCGTTTTCCACCTTCACGTTCTGCACCAAAAGTGTTTATAAACCATGTATCCCCAATAACAGGAAATTTATATTTATTAGGTTGGTAATAAGGATATTTCATAAGAATTTCCCTATGCCTTTGGACATTTTTTTGTACATCTTGCGGGATTGAACCCCAGTCTAAATCTGAAAAGCGAACAGAGGTTTTCAACTGATCAATCAACTGTATTGCTTCTTTTTCAGGAATTGTCGAGCGTATAGCTAATAATTCCTCTAAGGCAATTATTGGAAATGAACAATTTTCATTTACACACTGTATTACCATGGTTGGTGACAAAGAAGTTAAATATGGATAGACATCCGCAGGAATAGTGGGCGTACGATGAAGTGCTTGCCATGCAACTATTGACACACATATCAGTAACCCCAATTGAACCAGTATTTTTAGCAGTTTCGCTGGAATTCTCATGCTTCCCTCCTCTCCTTTCTATGACCTAGGTAAATTAACGAACATCTGTTTGCGCTTTGTTTCGATGAATGGTAAAATGTTATAAGTAATAGTTGGGGGTGTACGAATATGTACCCGGATTTATCACTACGGCAAACGCAAATCTTAGAGTTTATTAAAGAAGAAATTCGTAAAAAAGGATATCCACCCTCCGTACGGGAAATTGGTGATGCAGTGGGATTACTGTCTAGCTCTACAGTACATGGCCATCTGCAAACTTTAGAGGACAAAGGATATATTCGACGTGATCCGACAAAGCCTCGTGCCATTGAAATTTTGGATACTTCAAGTGACATAATCGATAAAAAAGTCGCTCATGTTCCTGTAGTCGGCCGTGTCGCTGCTGGACAACCTATTTTTGCTACGGAAAATATTGAAGGAACCTTTCCCCTTCCTGCTGATTTTGTTCGCCAAGATGACGTTTTCATGCTTAAAGTTCAGGGAGACAGTATGATCGATGCTGGAATTTTGGATGGAGATTTGATTATTGTCCGTCAACAAAATGTGGCTCGAAACGGTGACATCGTCGTGGCGTTAATTGGAGATGAAGCAACGGTTAAACGCTTTTTTAAAGAAAGAACCCTTGTTCGACTCCAGCCAGAGAACTCACTGATGGAACCAATATATTCTCAGGATGTCTTGATTTTAGGGAAAGTTGTGGGTGTCTTTCGCTCCCTCCAATAAACCCGTTAGCTAAGCTGACAATAAGGCTCCAGCTAGGAGAGCTTTTAAGATAGTATCAGAAGAAGGTTGATAAGAAGGTCTTTTGAAAAATTAGATATCACAAACCTTTAAGTATAGATATGCAAAGAAAAGCCTATTTAATCTATTGCAAAGCAATAATATAATATTTATTATATTTATACTTAAGTCGAGACTAAGCTTTAGGTATAAATAGGGAGCTAATGGCTGTTTACCATAAAGCTCCCTTTTGTATTCTGCAAATCATTCATGAGAAATTCTAGAACTTTGTTTATCTTTAAAACGTTCTAACCCTAACAAAATTATGCGATTAATCAGTTCTGAATACGAAATCCCTGATGCTTCCCAAAGCTTAGGATACATTGAGATTTCGGTGAATCCGGGCAAGGTATTGATTTCATTTAGAAATATTTTATTTTCTGGGGTTACAAAGAAATCAACTCGACTAAGACCACTAGCCTCGACAGCACGGAAGGCTTCAATTGCCATTTCCTGAAGATTCATTATTAAGGCTTGATCAAGTTGAGCTGGAATTAACACTCTGGAACCAATATTTGAATACTTTGCCTCGTAAGTATAAAACTCCTGTGCAGGTTTTATTTCTCCGGGAATTGAGGCTTTTGGTGTATCATTTCCCAAAACAGCAACTTCAATTTCTCGCCCATTAATACTTTCTTCTACGACAATCTTGCGGTCATACATCGCAGCAATATTCAAGGCAGCCAATAACTCTGCCCGATGGTGGGCTTTGGATATCCCCACACTGGAACCTAGATTGGCCGGTTTTACAAAGCAAGGATAACCTATTTTTCCTTCAATTTCATTAAGGCAGGTTTCCGGTCCACTTAGTAAGTCTGCACGTAATAAAGTCACATAGTTGGCTTGAGGTAAGTTCTTTTCACGAAAGACAGCCTTCATCCGATCCTTATCCATCCCCAGGGAGGAACCTAAAACTCCAGAACCTACATAAGGCACATTAGCCATTTCCAGCAACCCCTGGAGGGTTCCATCTTCCCCATACTGTCCATGAAGCACCGGAAAAATTAGGCCAAATCGTCCTTGGTGGGGTAGTGTTTGGCCATCCAGAGCGATAAAATATGGGTTTGTAGGATCAATGACCAGCGTAACCTGGTGTGCCTGATCAGGCGGCGGAAACCCTTCTTTAATCAAAGTTTCAGGAAGAAGACCCCAAAACCATTGACCTTGTTTATTTATTCCGATCGTTTCTACATGGTAACGTGTTCGATCAATCGCATTAAAGATTGACTGTGCTGAATTTAGGGAAACTTCATGTTCTCCTGAACGCCCGCCAAACAAAAGAACCACTGTTAGTTTATGATCTTTCACAAAGCACCGTCCTCTCTATTAAATAATACGCTCTATAAGTTCCCAATCCTTTATGGAGCCCAATTGTTGTCACAATAAATATATGCTAAAAAAAGAAAAAAAGCTCCCACCTAACGGGCAAGAGCACCTATTTGATTTAATGGCCAATAGCGAAACAGAGCACGGCCAATTATACTTTCCGTGGGTAACACACCCCACTCCCTTGAATCTGCACTATTGTTACGATTATCTCCCATAACAAACACAGTTCCCGGTGGAACAACAAATGGCCCGAAATCATATTTGGATTGATCTACTACATAAGGTTCAAAAAGTAGTTGATCATTCACATAGGTCTTATGGTTGCGAATTTGAATTTTATCTCCCGCTAAACCAACTACCCGTTTAATATAGTCCTCTGTCGCCTGCGCTTCCGGTGGTGGATGAAAAACTATGATATCTCCATGCTTAATTTGGTCAAAGTGTTTAAAGAAAAACTTATCCACAATAAGTCGGTCTTCCAATTGAATCGTCGGCAACATTGAACCGGTAGGTACAATGCGAGCCTCAATCACAAAAGTGCGCAATACCCATGAAAGTGCGAAAGCAACCAGAACAATTTCAACTAATTCGAATAAAAAACGTATTGTCCCTTTTGATGACTGTGAATCCTCCATAATTCACCTCTTTCTGCCCCCTTACATATTAAGGCACATCCAAGAAAATAACAAGTCAGGATGACAGTCAATTTTGTGTTGTAATTCGTTGGTGTGTTCAACCCAGCAGTCAGATGTTCGGAGCGGGATGTGTTAGTCTAAAAGTCCTTTCCGCCATAAATTTAGTGCAGCATAAATATTGCCCATTCGAACATACGTGTTGGAAATGCCACCTTGCTGATAGACAATATATGGTTCCCGTAGTGGACCGTCCGCAGAAAATTCGCTGGTTGCACCTTGAATAAATGTACCTCCTGCCATGATCACCTCATCTTCATAGCCAGGCATTTCGGAAGGTATCGGCAAAACATGCGAATCTACCGGTGAGCCTTTCTGAAGGCCCTGACAAAAGGAAATCATTCTGGCACGTGAGCCAAGTTTAACTGCTTGAATCAAATCAGTTCTGGGTGCTTCCGGTTCAGGATTTACTTCAAACCCCAGGGCCCGCCAAAAAGCAGCCGAAAAAATTGCACCTTTGATAGATTCCGAAACGGTTAATGGGCTGAAAAATAATCCTTGATAAAAAAGGCGCTGCCATTCCAAGGAAGCTCCCATATGCCCCCCAATTCCTGGTGCAGTAAAGCGTTGAGCGGAAAGTTCAACCAAATCTGAGCGGCCAGCTATATAGCCGCCAGTGGGAGCAAGACTGCCTCCGAGATTTTTTATCAAAGAACCAGCTATCAAATCAGCCCCGATATTACCAGGTTCCTGCTTTTCGACCAGTTCTCCGTAACAGTTATCTACAAAAATAATTAATTGGGGATAGTTATATCTAGTAAAACTAACGAGTTCCTTAAGCTGAGATATCATCAGTGAATTTCGCCACGTATAACCGCTTGAACGTTGAACCATCAGCACACGGGTGTTATTTGTTAAGGTATTTTTTAAAAGATCATATTGTAGTTTTCCTTCGGAATCCAGAGGAATAGCGTCATAGGATACACCGAAATCCATCAGGCTGCCTTGTCCTTTTCCCCTTAACCCGATGACTTCTTCTAAAGTATCGTAGGGAGGGCCGCTCACGGAAATAAGATGATCTCCAGGGCGCAAAACACCAAATAAAGCGGCGGCAATCGCGTGCGTACCGGAGACGAATTGTCCCCGTACAAGTGCTGCTTCCGTACCTAAAATTCGTG
>JBMNTM010000076.1:0-7444 GCA_050945735.1 Desulfosporosinus sp. | reverse complement strand
AGGTTACCCATCGTCATCCAGAATTACACAAAGATGTAATAATCAAGAGATATGCTGTTCGTGAATAAAATGAAATACTGTGAAAACAAGAGATATTTGAAGAAATAATTAGTTTATTAAGGGAGGTGAAAGAATCTGGAGAGCTATAAACTTTTCTTTCACAGTTGTTTTCCGTATAAACCCATTCCACCGGCTGCAGTGCCTCCATGTAATCAAAGTCTAGAGAAACTGATTCGATGTATGGTAAGTGCAGATTAGCATACACGGAAAAGGAATTCTCGATCTCCACTACTCGAGCGCGAATCCAGTAGTGTTCAAGGGAATTTTGCAAACTGCTGGTTATATCTGAGGGACACTGGAATGAGATATGTTTTGTAAAAGAATTCTCCTGGTCATGAAAAGGATTCAAATCCCCTTCCACCCGCAAATGGGTCCAGCCCAAGCCATTCCAATATTCCCAGACAATGCGCGAGATGAATATGGAATCCGGTGTAATTAACGAGGATTCCTCCTTTTCCACAATATATTTCCTGTGGAAATTATACTGTGGTACATCCTGAAAACTGCCAATCTGTCGTACTACTGTTTTTATCTTGAATTCTATATTGACACGAGCATTCCGTTTAGAAAATACTTCGTCAGATGCAATGTATAAGCAATCATAAATCGTAGGCTGGTTGCCAAAACAATATCCACCCTCTTCCAGATCAAGCGTAATATCATTGGCATACAATTGCTGCGGTCTAATGTGAATATTATCTTTAGCTTGATGAAGTGAAGCGCTGCCCACCCTTATCATATTCATAATAATTTCATTAGGTTTTCCATCTGATTTCATATCACAATTCACCCATAGCTGTTCACCTGCTTCTTCAGCTTCTTCCAGCTTCCAGGAACACAAGGGGAAATGATTATCTTTTATAAGATGTAATTTGCCATCTTTGGCAAAAACACTGTCAAATGGATACTGCCGGCTGCCGTTAAAAAACGACCACTTGGCAAAAGCGGGATCTGCCAAACGTGATATGTATTCCTCATTTAAATAGCCTAAAATAGTATTTTCTAAACTTAACACTATACTTGCCGGACTTTTCAAGTTAAAAACATTATTACTAGCCAGTGCAAAACGGTGTTGCTGAATATTTCTCTCTAAAGACGGATCAAAGAATCTAGCGGGAGCCTGCTCGAGATCCACTTTTTCAATCAGATCGCGAAGTGGATTAACGGAAAATATCCCCATAATCTTTGCCGGACAAGCAATAAAGTCATTTTCAGTTTCATATATTACCCGGCCCTCTGCATCCTTAGACAGTTCATCAGTCAAATCACAGTACATCTGAGTTCCTTTCTTTACAGGAACACCTTTTTCGTACCCTTCCGACAATGTAAATACAGCCACGCCTGTAGCCGGATTAATAGACTGCGCGGAAACCCCCAAGAAATTCAGGAACTCAATATAATGTTTGTACGGAACACTATTCAGTCTATCAATCGTCTCACTAAACATCTGTACGAACAACTCAGCCAGGGCTGCGCCTCCATCCATTTCTTCCGGCTCATATTTCCATTCAGGTGTGTAGACTTGCGCTTTCTGTTTTATGGTTTTTATGATATCTCCAGCTTTTCTTGGATCGATTAGGGGTAGATTATTCATGCTCCGGCCCCCTCTAAGATGTAAAATGGATAGACCATGTTGTATAGATTGTTTGTTGTCCTAACTACATACTGTATATTGACAATGACAACACTTTTATCTCCATCGTCATTGTTAATCTCCACCTTGATATTTTTAATACGCGGTTCATACCGTTCGAGGGCATTTAATATCTCCATCTCAAAAGCAGCGACATTCTCCAATCTGTTGACGGAAAAAACAAAGTCGCTAGCGGTTGAGCCAAACTCGGGCCGCATTACCCGTTCACCAACATTTGTTTTTAGAATAATCTCAATGGCTTCCCTAATATCCTCTTCGTGCTCTACCATAGCGATCTTGCCGGTCCGCTTGTCTACCGAGATAGGAAATTTAAAGCCTCGGCCAAGAAAGCTTTTCGAATCTAACTCGGATGACATACCATACTCCTCCTAATTCAACTTCAATATTCCGCCCTTCACGGACGTCATGCCTCCGCCTTCGACTGTAACCTGGGCATTACCCTTAACAGTTGCTGTCGCTTTGGCGGTTATTTTGACCTGGACACTATCCACATCGACAGACTGCTGCCCTGCAATCTTTACGGTTCCGCCCATTCCATCAATACTGATCGTGTTGCCGCTTCCTACTTCAATGGTTAATTTGTTCTTGCATTTGATTTTGACTTCCCCGCTTTGTCCATCCAAAGTAATGCTGTTGTTACCATCCGAAAGTGCTATCTGCTGCGCTTTATCGTTGAGTTCAACTTTTCGTCCTTTAGGAGTTTTTATGGTTATAACTTCCTCCCCTTTTTTATCTGCCAGTTCAATAATGCTTTCATTGGGTGTTTTGATCAGATATAGTTCATTCTTGCCATCTTTTATTTTATGTGGAGGCTCTATCAACTTACCCCACAGGCCGCCAATTATAAATGGCCTATGGATATCTCCATCCTCAAAAGCCACTAAAACCAGATCATCAACATTTGGCATAAAGTAAAAGCCACATTGTAATTCCGAAGCTTCATTGTTTTTAGTAACAAACTTACAGCGTACTCTGCCAAGGTTTTCCGGATCGTTGATATTGGTTACGGTTGCCAAAGTAACTCCCATACGCGCCGTCAGAATTCTGTCTTGCCCTTCATTCGGTAAATTGAGTTGATCAAATATCGACATATATAACCTCCGGTTTATCCTTAAGATAGGTTTTATCTTAAAAATGTTTGGACACTGGAACTGTAGCCTTCAAAGGAAGTAATGTAACCACTTTCATCCATTCGATGGGTGACATGTTTTAGAAAGTAAACCCCGTCAACTCCTTTGCCCATTCCTGATATCTTAATCCTGTCTCCTGCCTGGATGTCAGGAATTCCAATAGCTTTACCCCGGCAATGTACAAGCTTTGAGGCATGAGCAGCTATCTTTGATTTTGCTATCATATCTGCCTGGTTCTGATTAATGATATGTGGGTTAACAATTACCATTGTTTTGTTTTTTACAACACTGGCCATATCCGCCCCGCTCTCTCCAGTGCCTGCCTCAGGTTGCGCTTTGGATGAAAAGGTTTCCTGAGTAATCGGGTCATTCCCATAAACCTGCACAGCCCCAATCTGACGGGAAAGGTCAATTTCAGTAACAAAACTTAACAGACACTCCGCCCATGCTAATTCAACCTTAGGTTCGGTATTCTTCAGGGCTAGATTTTCCGAAAAATACAAGGTGTCATAAATAACACAAAATGAATTGTTCGTTTTTTCGGCAAATCTAATTATATAATGATAGTCATCCAAGTTTTCTTTAATCTCCGGACTCTCCGCATAAGCTCCTGACTTCCCCTTATCAAAGTCGAACTCAATTCCGGAAATGGTTGCATAATTGCTGCACTTCTCCCGGAGTATATTTCCCACGATAGTTCTAATATCCTGTTTGCCATAATTCACCCAGGTTTTGTTGTTTACCAGCGCACCCTTAGCATCCAGACACTTAACGGCTACGTATGTGCCATCTTTACTCTCATTGAAGTCAAAGGTAAGAGAATTGATATAACCTTTAAACACTCCTTGCAAGGCACTACCACTATATCCCATCTTAACAACTATTACTTTGCCGGGTTTAAATGTTGAAAAGATATCTTTTTTAAATCTCCCATTTTCTAGGTCAAAATCCGCTGCTATGATTAGTTCACAAGAGCTCATATCAAAACCGGCTGACATCAGTACATTTAACTCATTAATAGGAAAGTCATCCGTATTGATTTCACGGCCTTCAACGTTGATGGAGAAATCCGGCACGTGTAAACCCTTATATTTTTTTTCAAGATCACTGTATTTTAATGCCATGGTGCCACCCCAAAATGCCGCCTAAATAATTGCCGGAATCACGATACTCTCTCCCGATTTCAGCCGACGAGGATTATCGATACCATTAGCTTCGGCAATCCTTCTCCACTCTGCACAATCTCCGTATTCGGCATATGCAAAACTATATAGCCTTTCTCCGCTTTTCACTACACGGTGCTTGGTACGATCCGGCGAATTAGTGACTACTCTTTTCTCTTTACTGGATTTCATTGTTATATCCAGCGTAGCTCTTACAGGAACGCCATTGGGAGAAAACATGGTGTAATCCTGAACAATTTGGATAATATAGCCGGTAAATGTGAATTTTCCCCATTCAAAAGTCACTTCGTCTGGTTTATGTGTATCTTCGTTAATTTCAATCAACTTTAAAAAAGGCTCAGTATATTTACTTACATCCGCTTTCTGCATGGTTGCTGCACTGTTGTTCTCCTCCAGATCAAGATTTCCGGTCTCGATACCGGAAGAGTAGGTATCAAAAAACAGCTTGAAGGTTAATATAGCCGAATTGGCATGCGTGTACTGTATTATGGGGGATCCCGTCCCAAGTACCTTTTTTTCACTATGTTTAACAGTACGCGTGATCTTCAAATCAGACGGATTGAACAGACATTGTAATTTGCTTCCATCCTTAAGTTTGATTGAAGCTTTAGTTATGCCTATCATCCCAACGGCCTCCTTCCCTTCTCATCAGAGTATTCCTTATGTTAGAAGCCATAGCGCCTACGTTCCCAGGCAAGTTTAGCTTCCAGTTGAGAGTATACCCTGTCCACAAGCTTGTTTAGTTCGGTAGAACTCATAAAATCCACATCGTTGAAAGATTTTTTTATTTTGTTAGTTTGAGAATTCGTTAGCATATTCAGGGATTTCACTACCAACTCTCTCTGCTTAGGCTTTTCGGCACCCTGTTCGCTACTTTTATGCAGAATAGGAGGCATATTCTTGGTATACCCTGGTGAATTGGCCATAGTAGCAGAAGTAAGCGTCGGGATGACTAATTCCAATGGATTGGATCCTTTGTCTTGATATTTTATCTTCCCGGAAAGTACTAAATGCTCATTGTTCTGCAGTTCCTTAAATACCAACTGCTTTTCTTTTATTCGTTTAATAATTGCTTCTTGATGGACGTTTGTTAGTGTGCTTTGGTTTCTCCGAAATTGTGTTTGGTTCCCACGCTCCAGGACTCTGGGATATTCTTTCATTCGTACTTCCAGTTTATTTTTAAGTTCTATAATAGAAGTGTATACCTTTTCAGCAATGCGCCATAGTTTTGAACTGCCTGGAGTATTGAAAACCGACAGATATTCTGTACTCGCAGCTGGCATTTTTAGCAAAGGCGATAAGTCCTTCCCGACAATTCCTGAAATATTAAATTCAAAAAGTTTTTTTATTTCAGCAAGTTCTGATTTAAAACTTGCATAGCTTTCAATCAGGTTGTTTTTTTCTTTTTCTGCTTGGTTAAAGAAAGGATTCCTGCCAATAGCTCTTTCAAACTTTTCTTGGAAAACTATATACCTTTCTAACTGCTTTTCTGTTAATACCTTGTATACACGGATCAGCTTATCTACAAGCTGGGAACCTCTTGCTTGAAAAATTGGCTTAAATATACTTCTTACACTTCCGGGAGCTACTCCCTGGTATGCTAACCCGGCTGTAGGCCCTGCTGAAGGCAGGCTCATTGGGCCGGACCCTTTTAGTTGTCTTTCTCTTTTTTCACTTCTACGCCCTAGCTTGTCATCAGTTAGCTGAATCAGGAAATCTAGTGCCGTATTCTGGGTTCTTACTACCCACTCCTGTTTATCCATTTCTACACCCTGTTTACCATTTTTTTGTAGAATAGGGACAGCAGATTCAGTAAACGTAATTGGTATAGCAGACATAATTGGCATCTTAAACGTAATAGGCGTAATAAACTTAATTGGCGTAGGAGACGTAATAAGCGTAGTAAAAGTAATAGGCGTAATAAACGTATTAAGCGGCATATCCTTGGCATGCCCTAATGTATAATTCTCTGCCTCCGAAGGTTGTAGCGGCATGACCAATTCCAAGCCATTGCCTCTTATGTTAGCCCCCATGTCCTGTGTGTTTATCTTGCCGGAAAGTCCATACCGAAAAGACGCAATCTGATTTGTTTCCGGCACCTGTTTTCCTGCCATGATACCCATGATACGGGTATAGATCTTCTCAGCTATTCTCGAAGCACCACTTGATATCTTTAATACCGCTTGGCCTTCTCCTCCTGATAGCGGTATTGTTAAGAGAGGCAAGGCTTCCTTTTCCGACACCGGCTTTTCCAAGACAGATAAGGCTTCCCTTTCCAAAACCGGTTCTTTTAAGACAGATAACGTTTCCTTTCCCGACACCGGCGCTTTCAGAACAGATAAAGTTTCCCTTTCCGACACCGGCGCTTTCAGAACAGGCCAGGCGACCTTTTCAATAACTCTTAGTTTTTTTGCTTCATATAAATTTTCTCGTTCCACAAGCTTTGATTTAAAGCTTGTGGCGTATCGAAGACCGCTGTTTTCCTGGATATTTTTCGTTGACTCAAAATAAAAATTATTCTTTTCAAGAATTGTTTCTAAAGCTCTTTCAAACTTTTCTTGGAAAACTATATACCTTTCTAACTGCTTTTCTGTTAATACCTTGTATACATTTCGGATCAGCTTATCTACAAGCTGGGAACCTCTTGCTTGAAAAATTGGCTTAAATATACTTCTTACACTTCCGGGAGCTACTCCCTGGTATGCTAACCCGGCTGTAGGCCCTGCTGAAGGCAGGCTCATTGGGCCGGACCCTTTTAGTTGTCTTTCTCTTTTTTCACTTCTACGCCCTAGCTTGTCATCAGTTAGCTGAATCAGGAAATCTAGTGCCGTATTCTGGGTTCTTACTACCCACTCCTGTTTATCCATTTCTACACCCTGTTTACCATTTTTTTGTAGAATAGGGACAGCAGATTCAGTAAACGTAATTGGTATAGCAGACATAATTGGCATCTTAAACGTAATAGGCGTAATAAACTTAATTGGCGTAGGAGACGTAATAAGCGTAGTAAAAGTAATAGGCGTAATAAACGTATTAAGCGGCATATCCTTGGCATGCCCTAATGTATAATTCTCTGCCTCCGAAGGTTGTAGCGGCATGACCAATTCCAAGCCATTGCCTCTTATGTTAGCCCCCATGTCCTGTGTGTTTATCTTGCCGGAAAGTCCATACCGAAAAGACGCAATCTGATTTGTTTCCGGCACCTGTTTTCCTGCCATGATACCCATGATACGGGTATAGATCTTCTCAGCTATTCTCGAAGCACCACTTGATATCTTTAATACCGCTTGGCCTTCTCCTCCTGATAGCGGTATTGTTAAGAGAGGCAAGGCTTCCTTTTCCGACACCAGCTTTTCCAAGACAGATAAGGCTTCCCTTTCCAAAACCGGTTCTTTTAAGACAGATAACGTTTCCTT